>NZ_JBNCAN010000005.1:0-198822 GCF_049808615.1 Halomonas sp. GXIMD04776
AAGGAGGCGGTGGGCATGGTACATTTTGTCATGGCGGCTGATGCGGTTGATTCTGGTGTAGGAGCTTGAATTATAACCGATTTTCAGCCGCTTTTTTCATGCCCGATGCAATATCCGGGCTAGGGCAGGATCGATGCTGGAGAATCTTCCCATGCCTGATTAACGTGGCTGCGTCCTGTCTGATCTGGCGATGGATAGAAAACGAGAGCTGCACTAGGATAAGGAAATGGCAATATTCATAAGGGAGGTCACATGTTGAAAGTAAGCAAGGTGGCGTTACTGACAAGCTTGGTATTGCCCACCGCTGGAACGGCGGTGGCCGATGAAAATAGTCCAAGTATGAAGATCGACCTTCAGGAACCTGGTGGTGACATCACCATTGCCAAGCTCGTATCGAATGTCGATGGCTTCGTGGTGGCGCACGAGGCGGATGATGAGGGCAATCCGATAGCGCCGGAATCCATCGGCCACACCCAAATACACAAAGGTGCCCAGGAGCGCGTCGGGATAGTGTTGGATAGGGACATCGACTCCGGCGAAAAAATCTTCGTTATGCTGCACGAGGATACCGGCGAGATCGGCAAGTACGAATTCGGGCCGGATAACACCGAGGTGGATAAACCCGTCATGGTGGACGGTAAACCCTTCATGCAGTCTTTCCAGGTTAGCTGGACCGGCGATCACTGATCCTCGCGGGTCATCCAGTGGCTAACCATCCCCTGGTGGTCACTGGAATGATTCCCCACGCTGAAGCATTCGGCAAAGTTCGGTCGCTAGGGGCAGTTCGACAAAGTAGCGTCGATATATTGACATAAGTCAATTACTCCTCAGGAAACCTCGTTTCAAGGGCTCTACTGCCACTTGTTTTAGCGAAGGCCTGCTAAACTATATGGCATAGCCAGTAGCAATTTCTTACCTACAAGGAAAAGAAATAGGTCAGTGCTAATTTTTTAGTATTTTATGTATTAGATTTTTTTAATCTATATGTTGGCATGGCGCTTACATATCGGTCTGCTTAGCGTGAAATACGAGCATTCGATTTTTAAAACGGCAGTTCTTTGGCGTTTTATCCAGCGAATTCGCTGAATGAAAAATAAATGGCCATGAAAAACGACGACCGGTGAGTCTCAGGTAGGCTCGCCAACGATGAGGAGAACACCATGGGGATGTGGAAACTCAAGCGCCGGGACTTCCTGAAAGGCATGGGGCTCACCGGCACCGGCATCATGCTCAGCGGCAATGTCTGGGCGCTCAATCGCCTCGAGCCCATCGGTGACACCCTGAACGATGAGTATCCTTATCGTGGCTGGGAGGATCTGTACCGCAATGAGTGGTCCTGGGACAAGATCGGCCATGCGGCTCACTGTATCAACTGCATGGGCAACTGCGGCTGGGATGTCTATGTAAAGGACGGTATCGTCATCCGCGAGGAGCAGATCGCCAAGTACCCCTCGGTCAATGACAAGGTGCCGGATGCCAATCCGCGAGGATGTCAGAAGGGCGCCATTCACTCCACCGCCATGTACGAGGCGGATCGTGTGCATTATCCGCTCAAGCGTGCCGGTGAGCGCGGCGAGGGCAAGTGGCAGCGTATCTCCTGGGATCAGGCCACGGAAGAGATCGCCGACAAGATCATCGACATCTTCGAGAAATACGGCCCGGGCAAGCTCAAGACCCACCAGGGCTCCGGCAACCAGTCCATGGTGCGTCAATCCGCAGGCAATCGCTTTTCCTGCCTGGTCGGCGGCATCCAGCTCGACGGCTTCACCGTGGTCGGCGACCTGAACACCGGCGCGCATCTGGCCTACGGCAACCCGCTGGAAAGCTTCACCTCGGATGCCTGGTTCGATGCGGACTACATTCTGCTGGGCATGATCAATCCCAACGCCACCCGTATTCCGGATGCCCATTATATCTGGGAAGCACAGCATAACGGTGCGCGTATCGTCTCCACTGCGCCGGACATGAACCCCAGCGCCATCCACACCAACCTGTGGATGCCCATCAAGAAAGGTACCGATCCCTACCTGGCCATCTCCATGGTCAACGTGATCATCGAGGAAAAGCTCTACAAGCCTGACTTCATGAAGGAGCAGACGGACCTGCCGATCCTGGTGCGCAGCGACAATCAGAAGATGCTGCGGGAATCCGACATGGAAGAAGGCGGTTCCGAAGAAGTCTTCTACCACTGGGATCTCAACAGCAACAAGGCAGTCAAGGTCAAGGGCTCCACGGGGTCCACGGACAAGACACTGAAACTCGACAACGTCGACCCTGCCATTGAGGGCGAATTCGAGTTTGACGGTATCAAGGTCACCCCGGTCTTCGAATTCGTCAAGAAGGAAGCCGCCAAGTTTCCCCCGGAAGAGACCGAGTCCCACACGGGGCTGAACGCGGACATGGTGCGTCGCGAGGCGCGTCGCCTGGCCCAGGCGCGCAAGGCCATCGTCATGCTGGGCTACATCACCTCGTTCTATTCCAACTGCCTGTTCACCGGCTGGGGCTATGCGCTGGCGCTGGCATTGACCGGTCACGGCGGCAAGACCGGCGGCCTGGATACCTCCTGGGTGGTGTGGAACCATCCGCGCTGGACGGAGCTTGCCAACTTCGGCGGCAAGAAGCTGCCTCGTTACGAAGCCGGCGGCATCGGTGAGTTCAAGCGCGGCAACATGATCAAGGGGGCGCGCAACCACTTCATCGGCGCAAAGCTCAAGGAGGCGGTGGGCTTCGATCTCGACGATATGGAAGAGATGATGCAGGAGTCCATCGACAAGGGCTGGATGCCCTATTACGGCGAGATCAAGGGCATGATCTCCGTGGCGGACAACACCTTCCGACGCAACAAGTACATCGACGAGTATCGCCGGGTGCATCTGGAGCAGGCCAGCGAACTCTATGTCAACGTCAACGTGCGCCTGGACTCCACCGCGGAGTGGGCGGACTACGTACTGCCCGCGGCCAGCCACTATGAGGCCTGGGATCTGCGTACCCAGGGTTTCCACCGCTTCTGCAACGTCTTCACCAGCCCGGTTAAGCCTATCTTCGAATCCAAGCCGGATTGGGAAATCATGGCGCTGCTGACCAAGAAGATACAGGAGCGGGCCATCGCTCGCGGCATCGGGCCGATCGAAGACGGCGATGTGACCCGGGATCTGCATACCATTCATGACGACTTCACCATGAATGGCAAGCTGATGACCGATTACGACGTGACCAAGTGGATGGTGGAAAACTCACCGGAGTTCGGTGATATAACGATAGAGGAGGCGGCGGAGAAAGGCTTTATCGTGTTGAACGAAAAGGCTGGCACCAATCAGCCTTTGGTGAAAGATGAGCCCTACAACCCCTTCACCGCCCAGACGGATGCCAAGAAGCCCTACGATACCCTGACCGGGCGTATCACCTTCTATTGCGATCACCCGTGGTTCATGAAGATGGGCGCCGCGGTACCCACCGGGCGCGGCACCGCCGGGCCTGCGGCTTCAAAGTACCCGTTGGCATTCTACTCGCCTCACACCCGCTGGGGTATCCACTCCAACTGGCGTTCCAACAAGTTCATGCTGCGCCTGCAGCGGGGCGAACCAAACATCTACATCAATCCGGCGCTTGCGGAGAAGCGAGGCATCAAGGACGGCGATACCATACGGTTGTTCAACGCCAACGGCGAGTTCTTTGCCCAGGCCAAGTTCTATCCGAGCATTCCCGACGACACCATCATGATGGAGCATGGCTGGGAGCCGCATCAGTACATTCAGAGAAAGGCCATGAACGTCTCCATGGCAACCTTCCTGCAACCGCTGGAAATGGCCGGCGGCTGGGGACACCTGGGCTTCAAGTATGCGATGTGGAACGCCAACCAGTTGTCTCATGAAGGTAGCTACGACATCGAACTGGCCAAACCCGAAGACATCAGCTTCAGCTGATCCTGACCGGCACAAGAGGAGAACGTCATGGCCGTAAAACGTCAAATCAGCATGGTGCTGGACCTGAACAAATGCATCGGTTGCCAGACCTGCACAACCGCCTGCAAGCTGATGTGGACCAACCGCAGTGGTCGCGAATACATGTACTGGAATAACGTCGAAACCATGCCTGGGGAGGGTTATCCCAAGGGCTATCAGAAGATGGGGGGTGGTTTTGACAAGGACGGGGGCCTCAAGCTCAGCAAGCAGCCCTCGTTGGAAGACTACGGTATTCCCTGGGAATACAACTACGAAGAAGCCCTGATGACCGGTACCGACCCCTGGCTCAGGCCCAACGTCAAGCCCACCTGGGGTCCCAACTGGGATGAGGATCAGGGGGAAGGGGACTACCCTAACAGTTACTACTTCTATCTACCGCGCCTGTGCAACCACTGCGCCAATCCGGCCTGCCTTGCGGCCTGTTCGCGCAATGCCATCTACAAGCGTCAGGAAGACGGCATCGTGCTGGTGGACCAGGAGCGCTGCCGGGGTTATCGCTACTGCGTCAACGCCTGCCCCTACAAGAAGGTCTACTTCAACGAGGAGCTGTCCAAGTCCGAGAAGTGCATCTTCTGCTACCCGCGTATCGAAAAGGGTCTGGCCACCGCCTGTGCTCGCCAGTGCGTCGGCCGGATTCGCTGGATCGGCTATCTGGATGACGAGGACGGCCCCATCCATACCCTGGTGGAAAAGTACAAGGTCGCCTTGCCGCTGCACCCGGAGTGGGGTACTCAGCCCAACGTGTTCTACGTGCCGCCGCTGTCGTCGTCCAAGTTCGGCCCCAATGGCGAGGAACTGGATGAGCCGCGTATACCCCTTGCTTACCTGGAAAGCCTGTTTGGCGAGCGGGTCGGCGAGGTGCTGGAGACCATCAAGCGCGAGCGCAAGGCCAAGAACGAAGGTCGGGAGAGCGAGCTGATGGATACATTGATCGGCTTCAAGCATGCCGAAATGTTCAAGCTGAGCTGAGGGCAACACCATGACGACAGCTCAACGGCCACCTTCAGTGGACTCTCCCGCTCGCGCGAAAGCCAAGAGCACGATTTATCGTCTGGCGGCGGTGGCCTTCGGCCACCCGCTGCCGGAAACCCAGCAGGCCTTCGCGGATGGCAGTTTCAACCAGGCGCTGGACAGCGCCTGGCAGGCGGTCACCGGTCGTCCCTGGCCCTGCCAGCCGGCAAGCAGTAGTTTCGCCGAACTGGAAGCCGGCTATATCAGCGCCTTCCGTCATGGCCGACAGGGCAGACCGCAGGTTGCGCTGGTGGCAGGCGAGTATGAGGAACTGCTCGATGGCCAGATGCGCCCCACTTTTCTACTGAACGTGCAGGCCTTCTACAAGCATTTCGGCCTAAAGGCTGCCGTAGGGGACGAGGGGCTGACCGAGGAGCCGGATCACCTGAGCGCCATGCTCGAGTTCATGGCGGTCTTGACCCATCTGGAAGCCCAGGCGCTCGCAGCAGGCAAGGAGCCAACCTCCTACCGTCTTGCGCAACGGGATTTTCTCAAGCGTCATCTGGTGCCGCTGCTTGCAACCATTCAACGCCAGGTCGCCAGCGAAAAACGGCTGACCCTGGATGCGACCTTGGTACGCCTGATCGAGGATCTGCCGGAGTGGGCCAGAAACCAGCTTGTCGAGCTCGAAGCGCGGGTTGGCCCTTACGATGAAAAGGTGAAGGGGGCTGCCATCAAGGGCCGCGCCCTCGACCAGAACTTGTGGAATTGAGGAGAAAGTCATGGCAATGCGTTGCTCGATCAAGTACGTAGTCGCGCTCTGCGCGTCCCTGGCGCTGCCTGGCACCGCCATGGCGGAATTCTCGGAGTTTGAAAACCCTAATATTCAGGACGTAAAACCCTGGGACACTATCAGGATAGGTCGAGTACCTGATGACATCTATCTGCGAGATATTGATGATCCAGACGACATTATCTGGGACCGGATTCCTTCCTATCGCACTTATTTGAGCGTGGCGCCGCCGGTGCACCCCTCGACAAGGCTTCGCTTCAACGCGGATAGCGGTACGAACCTGTATTTCCAGATTGCCCGCACCTCGGATTATTTCCTGGTGCGCTTGCGCTGGAAGGACACCACGCAAAACGTCGGCACCACCATTGACGGCTTTCGCGATGCCGCCGCCATCCAGTTCGCCCTCAATGGCAGTACGGACACGTCCTACATGATGGGCTCCGGGCCGGATAGCCCGGTCAATATCTGGTACTGGCGTTCGGACTATGACTTTAATGTGGAAGACCTGGCCGCCGGTGGCTATGGCAGTACTACCATGTTGCCGGATCAGCAGATCAACGGACATGCCGCCTACATCGATGGCCGTGCACCCGTGGATCAGGAATGGCATCTGGTGATGGCTCGAAAAATCGGTAGCGACGGGGAACATCAGATCGATCTGACCAAGGATGAGATTCCCATCAGCTTCGCCGTATGGCAGGGCGCGGATGGCGGACGCGACGGTAACAAGCACGTCACCCAAGGGTGGATTCTGCTGGACAATAGCCTGGAGGACGGCAAGTCATTTGACGACGACAAGGCTCAGGCCTCCACTCAAACGTCCAATCAATAGGTTTTTATCATGTCGGTTTCCTACCTCAACGTAGGCAGTGACTCAGCGGACAGTAACGAGGAACTCAAGCTCAGCCCGGCGGATTGCGGGCTGGGTCACTCCTGTCAGTTTTGTCCTCACGAGCCCCATTGCAGTCTGGACAAGCCCCACCACGAGAAACTGCTGATCGAAAGCCGCCTCGAGCGCATCGATCAGATCGTGCTGGTAATGGCCAACAAAGGCGGTGTGGGCAAGAGCACCGTATCCGCCAATCTGGCGGCGGGCCTGGCCCAGCGCGGCTATCGGGTCGGGGTGGCGGATGCGGATATTCACGGCCCCAATCAGAGTCGTTTTTTCGGCTTTGCCGGCGAGCATGTTCGCCTGAGCGATCAGGGCTTGGCGACCAAGGAGTTCAAGGACGATTCCCTGGCGCATCCGGTCAAGGTAGGCTCTCTGGCCTTTCTGATGGAAAGCGACGACACCCCCATCGTGTGGCGAGACGCCTACAAGCATGACTTCATGCATCATCTGGTGGGCTCCTTCGACTGGGGCGAGCTGGATTTCCTGATCGTCGACATGCCCCCGGGTACCGGCAACGAGCTGATCACCCTGGCGGACATGCTCGAAGGCGCAAACGTCTCGGCGCTGCTTGCCACCACTCCGCAAGACGTGGCGCTGATGGACAGCTTGAAGGCTGTGCGTTTCTGTCATGAGCGAGGCCTGCCGATGCTAGGCGTGGTGGAAAACATGTCCGGCATTACCTGCCCGCACTGCAGCGGTGAGTTTCATCTCTTTCCCCGAGAGCATTTGGCAGAAAGCCTTGCAAAAGCGGGTATCGAATCTCTTACACAGATTCCCCTGGCGCTGGAACTTGCCTCGGGCTCCGATCTTGGCACCCCGGTGGTGGTCGCGCACCCGCAGAGCCCCGCCGCTCAGGCATTCACGCCGGTGGTGGAGGCCTGCGTGGCAAGAGCCCAGGCAGAGTTTTCCCAGGCTGCGGTGCATTCCCTGGGGGATGCCTTCGAGAAGAATCTCGAGTCCACGGATCTGGAAGAGGCCTTGGCCGGCTTGCCGCCGGAGGAACGCGATGCTGTGCGCCAGGAACTTGCAGCCATGTTGAGCGCCGAACAGAATCGGCTCTCGGATATCGACTCATCCGTCGATTCATCCAGTTATGATGACAGCGACAAATAAGGAATTTCATGCGCACCACCGGTACCGCACCCGACCCTGAGCGTCGTCGCCTGTTTCGTAATCTGCTTGGTGGTGGCGATCCCGAAGCGCCGCATCAGGCGCCCTGGCACCGCGTGCCGGAAGTCGGTGCCGGTGATGGCGATGTGCTGTGGTCCGGCTGGGCATCCCAGAGTGAAGTGTTCGTGGTGGGTGACGAAGGCATGATTCTGCACTTTGATGGCACTCCCGCTGAAGACGGCAGCCTGTGGCATCACATGGAAACACCGATACGTCTTCCGCTGCACGCCCTCTGGGGCCTTGATCGCTCGCGGCTTTATGCGGTGGGTTGGATGGGCACCATTCTGCATTTCGATGGCAGCCAATGGCATCTGCAGCGCGGCGGCATCATCGACGAGCACACCGAACGCTTCGCGCCCTGTGAGGAGAACACGCCGCTGTTCGCCATCACCGGCGACGAGTCGGGCCGCGCCTGGGCGGCAGGGGACGACGGTATGATCCTGGCCTTCGACGGCGAAACCTGGCAGCGCGAGGCAAGCCCCTCCACGATCAACCTGCGCGGCATTACCCGCACACCCAATGGGCAGCTCTATGCGGTGGGCGGCGAAGGCACGGTGCTCACCAGTTCCGGCGATGGCCAGTGGCAACAGCTGGACTGCCCCTTCGGTTCCGGCTTCATGACCGTGCTGGCCCTCGGCGATGATGAATTGCTGATGGCCGGCGGGCGCTACTTCATCGATCAGAACGGTTTTCGCGGCGAGCTGGTACGTTATCGAAAAGGGCGCTTCGAGAACGTTCAGGTCGACAAGCCCATGCCGCGACTGCGTTCCCTCAAGACCTACAAGGACGGCGTACTGATCGTCGGCGACCAAGGGCATCTTTACTATCTCAAGGGCAGCCGTCTCGACCAGTTGCAAAGCAACAACCGGCACGACCTGATGGATATCGTGCCGCTGCCCACCGGGGAAGCCCTGGCGGTGGGGGACTTCGGCACCATCATGACTGCGGCGGCGGACTTTACCCAAGCCCTGGCGCCGGTGGTGGACCCGAACGCAGAGCAGGCCGTTGATTGGCAAGCCATGGACTCCGGTACCAACCATCAGCTCTGGGGCCTCTGGGCCAGCCCGGATGGCACGCTTTATGCCTGTGGCGAAGGCGGTGTCGTGTTGCGCCACGCCAGCCACGATGACAGTGATCGCTGGGAAACATTGCCCGCCCCCAGCGAACTCTCGGTGCACTGCGTATGGGATGCGGGGCAGGGTGGCCTGTATGCCGGTGGGCAGATGGGACAGATATTTCGCTTCGACGGCGAGCAGTGGGACAAGCACTACGACCTGCACCTGGATATCACTATCCTGGCCATGTGGGGCACCGGTCCGGACTCGATCTATGCGGTGGGAGATGAGGGGCTGATCCTGCACTGGGACGGCCTGGGCTGGCAACGCATGACCAGCGGTACCAAGTCCGCGCTCTACAATATCTGGGGCATGGACGATGAGCATATCCTGGCGGTGGGCGATTTCGGTCTGATCCTGCGCTGGAATGGGGACAACTGGGCGGAGTTTCATGCCGGTACCGAGAACTTCCTCTACGATGTCTGGGGCGACAGTCTGAGCAACATCTTCATCATCGGGCTGTCCGGTACCCTGGGCCACTTCGACGGCACGCGCTGGGTGCTGACCCCGGCCCGGGCCCGGGATGATCTGCTGGCGATAGATGGCTCATCAAGTGTCGGCCCCTACGTGGTCGGCACCGGCGGTAATATCCTTCGCCATGAGGCGGGAGAGTGGCATCCGGAGAACTCCGGCACCACCACCGGCCTGCGCGCGGTGCGAGTGTCGGCCCAGGGCGATGTCTATGCCGCCGGCGATAAGGGCACGATTCTGAAAAGAAAGCGTTAGCGAAAGCCATGAATAATGATGACGCGGTGCTGGTCTACGACGGCCAGTGTCCTTTCTGCGCCAACTATGCGCGTCTGGTGCGATTGCGGGGCACTGTCCGTCGACTGCAGCTGGTCGATGCCCGGGAATCGCCGGCAATCATGGACGAGATTAGCCGCGCCGGGCTGGATATCGACCAGGGCATGGTGCTCAAGCTGAACGGAAAGCTGTATCACGGCGACGATGCGATGCATCGGGTGGCACTGATGAGTAGCCGCTCGGGCATCTTCAATCGCTTCAATCACTGGATCTTTCGTTCGCCCACTCGGGCACGTCTGCTGTATCCGCCGCTGCGAGCAATCCGCAATCTCGTCATCAGGGGGTTGGGGCGCAGGCCTATCGATAATCTTGGTCGCAAGCAGGGTGGCGGGGATTCCTGACATGCTTGCACCAACTCAAGAATCTGTTGTGGCTCGACGTGGGCGGGGCGGGAGCAGAGGGTTCAGGTCGTGACGATATGTGGTTGGCCGGCCGGTGTCTCGAGCACTGCGTTGGGGCCTGTGATCACCACGTCGAAATCTTCGAGGCTGGCAAAGTAGGCGGGGCGGATTACCCCCGCCTTGGTATCGTCGGCCACCAGCAGGCGCTGCGTGGCACATGCGATGGCGGCTTGCTTGGGTGCCACTTCATGGAAGTGAAAACAGCTCACTCCCTTGTCGGCATGCATGCCGGCGGCTGAGATGAAGGCCTTGTTGATGCCAAGGCGGGAAAGGCTAGCGGCAACGTCGTCGCTGGCGAAGGTTCGAGAAGAGGCGTGATAGACCCCTCCAAGCAATACCAGACGCACACCGGACAGCTGGGAGATCGCGTTGGCCACGTTGAGGGCATAGGTGACCACGGTCAGGGAGCGATCCTGGGAAAGGCCTGATGCCAGAGGCATCAGTGTCGTGCCGCAGTCGATGAACAACGTATCGCCATCCTCGATGTGATGAGCCGCCGCGTCACATAGCCGCTGTTTGGCGTCGGCCTGGCGATCCTGCTGGGTTGCCAGGTCATAGAGTGGGGTATAGCGCGGATCGTCGGCGCGCACCAGGTGGCCGCCGATCAAGGCAAGACCGCTGCTCTTGGTGGTTAGATCGCGGCGAATGGTCATTTCCGAAACGCCACAGAGCCTGGCGGCCTCGGGCAGGCGTAGAGCGCCACCCCGTGCCAGAGCCTCGGCCAATCGCGCCAAGCGCCGAGCGCTGCGTTCGTTCATTCGACAGTTCTCCATAGGACAGGTACCGGCCTCATCCCGGCCGGTATTCATTGATGCTAACCGAACTCTCTGGCGTCTTGAATCGAGTTCGGAGCGTGATTTTTGTTAGAAAAATAACACTGAATGTTATAAATTTCACTCTGAGTGCCATGACACCTGTTCGTGCTCACGGCGCTTTCGCTGATTACAACGACAAGAGTGGAGTCCGTCATGCCCAAGTTTGTTTTCCGTCCCCCTATCATCTCGCTGGCTGCCGCTAGTGTCTTACTCCCCATCACTTCCTCGGTGCAGGCCGAGGACACTTTCACGCCGCGCTGGTCCTTCGCCAACGTGTCGATCAACTACCTCGATTGGTCGGATGGCACCGAGGAACGCACTGCCGACAATGCCGCCAAGGGCGACTTCTTCTACCTTGAACTCGAGGGCAGTGTCGGTTTCGACTGGGGGGAGTTCTATGGTTTCTACGATTTCGAAAATCCTCAAAACGATACAAAAGAGGAAGACGGCCGCGACAATCGACGCAGTGCCGCCAAGGTCACCTCGCATATCTATCTGGGCGAGACGCCTTTCTCGCTTTACTTTCACGTCTACGACTTTCGCGACTACGGTTACGACAGTGAGGAGCAGGATCGCGTCGTCGGCTTGGGGTACCGCCATACCTTCGACAATGGACTGTGGTTCAAGCCGTTTCTGGGCAAGGCCTGGGTGGAGAGCCAGTCCGGTGGCTACAGTGGCGAGAATGGCTACATGCTCGGCTGGGTGCTGGGCTACGATTTCGAGGCCTTCGGTGAAAACCTGAGTCTGACCAACTGGCACGAGCAGACCTTCGACCGAGACGACGACTACCTGTCTCGCAACTACGTCAACGGGCCGGCCGGCAGTGTCGGCACCAACGGCGCCGTGGCCCTGTGGTGGCATCCGGTCGAGGCGATTACCACCGGCGTGCAATATCGCTATTCCAACAACAAGTTGGGTACCGCCGACCATTATCAGAACGCCATGATCTATACCCTCAAATACAATTTCCTCTAGAAACAAGGATCTCACCATGACGCTGATCATGAGCCTCATCGGGATGGCGACCCTGATTCTCATCGCGCTGCTGTTCTCGACCAATAGGCGGGCAATACGCCTGCGTACCGTGGGCGTCGCCTTTGCCATTCAGGCGGGCATTGGCGCCTTCGTGCTCTATGTACCCTTCGGTCAGGCGGTTCTCAAGGCGGTCTCCGATGCGGTCAGCCAGGTAGTGCTCTACGCCAACGATGGCATCGATTTCCTGTTCGGCGGACTGGCCAACGTGGAATCGGTCGGCTTCGTCTTCGCGATCAAGGTGCTGCCGGTGATCATCTTTTTCGCGTCGCTGACCGCCGTGCTCTACTACCTGGGCATCATGCAATGGGTCGTCCGCATTCTTGGCGGCGCGCTGCAAAAGGCGCTTGGCACTTCTCGCGCCGAATCGCTTTCGGCCACCGCCAACATCTTCGTCGGACAGACCGAGGCGCCCTTGGTAGTGCGCCCTTTCATCGCCGGCATGACGCCATCGCAACTGTTCGCGGTGATGTGTGGCGGGCTTGCCTCGGTGGCGGGCTCGGTGCTGGCGGGCTATGCCGCCCTGGGGATTCCCATGGAATATCTGGTGGCGGCCTCCTTCATGGCTGCCCCCGGGGGATTGCTGTTCGCCAAGCTGATCATGCCCGAGACCCAGGAGGTGGTAGACAACGTCGACGAGGCCAGCGAGGTGCTCGAAGCTCAGGACCAGCCAAGCAACGTGCTCGATGCCGCCGCCGCCGGAGCTTCTTCGGGTCTGCAACTGGCGGCCAACGTTGGCGCCATGCTGTTGGCCTTCATCGGCCTGATCGCGCTGATCAACGGCATTCTGGGCGGGATCGGCGGCTGGTTCGGCATGGAGTCGCTGAGTCTCGAATTGATCCTGGGCTGGCTGTTTGCTCCCTTGGCGTTTCTGCTGGGAGTGGGCTGGGAGGAGGCGGTGTTCGCCGGTTCCTTCATCGGGCAGAAGCTGGTACTCAACGAGTTCGTTGCCTACGTCAACCTGGCGCCCTACATCGACGGCGAGACGGTGGTGGCTGCCACGGGCGAGATGATCTCGCCCCATACCGTGGCGATACTGTCGTTTGCCCTGTGCGGCTTCGCCAATCTGTCGTCCATTGCCATTCTGCTGGGCGGTCTGGGGAGCATCGCCCCGAGTCGCCGTCACGATATCGCCCGATTCGGCCTCAAGGCGGTGTTGGCGGGGACGCTTTCCAACCTGATGTCCGCCACGATCGCCGGTTTCTTCATCGCCCTGGCGGCGGGGTGATGACCGGCATGACGCTAATCCATGAGAGAACAGTATGACCCATTCTTCCGATAACGAACTTCGCAATGCGGCACGTCAGGCCTTGAGTCTGATGGATCTCACCAGTCTCAATGATGACGACAGCGACGCCACCATCGAGGCATTGTGCCGACGCGCCAAAACTTCCGTCGGCACACCGGCGGCGGTCTGTATCTATCCAGCCTTCGTGGCGACCGCCAGACGCGCACTGTCCGCCTATGGCCTTGGCAATACCGTGAAGATCGCCACCGTCGCCAACTTTCCCGGCGGTGACGGTGAGCTCATGAAGGTTGCCCGAGAGGTCAGGGCGGCGGTCGCCTCCGGTGCCGACGAGGTGGATGTGGTCTTTCCTTATCGTGCCCTTATGGCGGGCGACGAGGAGCAAGGTCGCGAACTGGTTGACGCCTGCAAGTCGGTGTGTGCCGATGCCACGCTCAAGGTGATCCTGGAAACTGGCGAGCTGAACGATCCGGCCCTGATCCGGCGGGCCGGTGAACTGGCCATCGACGGCGGCGCAGATTTCCTCAAGACCTCTACCGGCAAGGTGACGGTCAATGCGACCCTCGAGTCGGCGGAGATCCTGTTGACCCTGATTCGCCACGCCGATCGTGAGGTGGGTTTCAAGGCTGCCGGCGGCGTGCGTAGTGCCGAAGATGCCCAGGCCTATCTGCAGCTGGCGACGCGCATCATGGGCAGTGACTGGCTCACGCCGGCGCACTTTCGTTTCGGCGCCTCGAGTCTGCTCGACAGCCTGCTCGTCACCCTTGGCGTGGCCATCGTCCCGGACGACGCCGGAGACTATTGATGCTGCCCCAGGAGTTGATCCGCCACAAGCGCGACGGTCTCGAGCTGCCCTCGGAGGCCATCGCCGAATTCGTGCGTGGCATTGCCGAGGAGCGTATCGGTGACGGTCAGCTGGGGGCCTTCGCCATGGCGGTGTATCTCAACGGCATGAGCGATGCCGAGACCGTGGCACTGACTACCGCCATCCGGGACTCGGGTCAGGTGCTGCGCTGGGACGATCTCGAACTGCCTGGTCCGGTACTCGACAAGCACTCCACCGGCGGAGTCGGCGATCTGGTATCGCTGGTACTTGGCCCCTGGATCGCTGCCTGCGGCGGCCACGTGCCGATGGTTTCCGGGCGAGGTCTGGGGCATACCGGGGGCACGCTGGACAAGCTGGAGTCGATTCCCGGCTACGACGTGTCGCCGGATCAGGGGCGCTTTCGTCGTCTGGTCCAGGAGGTCGGCGTGGCGATCATCGGCCAGACCGCAGATCTGGCGGCCGCCGACAAGCGCCTCTATGCGGTCCGCGATGTCACCGCCACGGTGGAGTCGCTGCCGCTGATCGTCGCCTCGATATTGGGCAAGAAACTGGCTTGCGGGCTCGACGCCCTGGTCATGGATGTCAAGGTGGGCAGCGGCGCCTTTATGCCCACACAGGAGGCGTCCATCGAGTTGGCCAACGCCATTGCCGAGGTGGCCAGCCGGGCGGGAACGCCGACGACGGCGTTACTCACCGACATGAGCCAGCCACTGGCGCCTTGCGCGGGCAATGCCTTGGAAGTATACGAAGCCATCGCGCTGCTCTCCGGTGACAAGCGCGAGGGTCGTTTGTTCGAGGTGACCCAGGCGCTGGCGGTGGAGATACTGCTTCAGGGTGGCCTGGCCGAGTCGCGCCAAGCGGCGATGACGCGTCTCGACCGGGCGCTTTCCTCCGGAGACGCCGCCGAGCGCTTTTCGCGCATGGTAGCGGGGCTCGGCGGGCCCACGGATCTGCTCGAGCGCGCCGATCGTCATCTGCCTCAGGCACCTTGCCAGATCGTGGTGCATGCCGACAGACCGGGCATCCTGCGGCGTCTCGATACCCGGGCCCTGGGAATGGCCGTCGTTGAACTGGGCGGGGGGCGTCTGCAGGCCGGGGAGGCCATCGATCACGGGGTCGGCTTGAGTGATATCGCGGCCTTGGGCGAACGCGTCGATGACCGGCGTCCATTGGCGATCATTCACGCCCGGAATCAGGCCGACGCCCAGCGCGCCGCCCAGCGCCTGCGCGCCGCGGCCGAGATCGGCGATGACGAGGTTACACCGCCCACCTTGATTCACGATGCGATCCGCCGGGAGGCCAAATGACACGTGCCATCGTACTGGTACTCGACTCCTTCGGCATCGGTGCCGCCGCGGATGCCGCCGACTTCGGCGACGCCGGTGCCGACACCCTGGGGCACATCGCTGCCGCCTGTGCCCGGGGGGATGCCGACACTTTACAGGGCCCCGAAGCCGGCCTCTCAACAGGCCCCGAAGCCGGGCTCTCAACAGGCCCCGAAGCCGGCCTCTCATCGGGCCCCGAAACTGCCCCTGGCCGTCGAGGCCCGCTCAAGCTGCCCAACCTGGCGCGTCTGGGGCTGTTGCATGCCCACCGCGAGAGTACCGGCACCTGGGCCGAGGGCATGGCCATACCCGAGACGCTTGACGGGGCCTATGCCTACGCCAGCGAGGTATCCTCCGGCAAGGACACGCCCTCCGGCCATTGGGAGATCGCCGGGGTGCCGGTGCGCTTCGACTGGGGCTATTTCGACGCGCCGACCGATAGCTTTCCCGCCGAACTGCTCAAGGCACTGGTACGCGAGGCCGAACTGCCCGGGGTGATCGGCAACTGCCATGCCTCGGGCACCGAGATCATCGCCCGGCTCGGTGAAGCACACGTTGCCAGCGGCAAGCCCATCGTCTACACCTCGGCGGACTCGGTGTTCCAGATCGCCGCACATGAGGAGGTCTTCGGTCTGGAACGGCTCTACCGGGTCTGCGAAATCGCCCGGCGCCTGCTCGAGCCCTACAACATCGGCCGGGTGATCGCGCGTCCGTTCACCGGCGAGACGGGCGGGACCTTTGTGCGCAGTGCCAACCGGCGTGACTACAGCGTCGAACCTCCATCGGCCACCGTGCTGCAGAAGCTTCACGATGCCGGTGGCGAGGTGATCGCCATCGGCAAGATCGCCGATATCTACGCCCATTGCGGCATCTCGCGCTCGGTCAAGGCCAGTGGCCACGATGAGTTGATGGACGCCACCTTGGCGGCCCTGGATGAGGCCATCGACCGCAGCCTGATCATGACCAATTTCGTCGATTTCGACATGCGCTACGGTCATCGCCGCGATATCGCCGGCTACGCGGCAGCCCTGGAGCGCTTCGATGCGCGACTGCCCGAGCTTCTTGCCAAACTTGGCAACGACGATCTCCTGATCCTCACCGCTGACCATGGCTGCGACCCCTCCTGGCCCGGCAGCGACCATACCCGGGAGCATATCCCGGTACTCGTCCGAGGCGCGGGGATGGCGACTGGCTCGCTGGGCGCCCGGGAAACCTTTGCCGATATCGGCCAGAGTCTCGCCGCCTACTTCGGCCTGCCGGCGATGGCCGATGGAACCAGCTTCCTTTCTACCGCCCCACGAGGAAAATCCTGATGGCAACCCCCCATATCAATGCCGAGCCTGGCGATTTCGCCGACACCGTACTGATGCCCGGGGATCCGTTGCGCGCCCGGTATATCGCCGACACCTTCCTCGACGACGTGCGGGAAGTGAACAGCGTGCGAAGCATGAGTGGCTTCATCGGACGTTACAAGGGGCGCGACATTTCGGTGATGGGACATGGCATGGGCGTCCCTTCGGTATCCATCTACGCCCGAGAGCTGATCGTCGACTATGGCGTCAAGACGCTGATTCGTGTCGGTTCCTGCGGGGCGGTGCGCGACGACATCGCCCTGCGCGATGTGGTCATCGGCCTGGGCGCCTGCACCGACTCCGGCGTGAATCGTACCCGCTTCGCGGGCATGGACTTCGCCGCCGTCGCCGACTTCGAGCTGACCCGCCATGCGGTGGAAGCCGCCGCGGCCCAGGGTGTGGCAGTCAAGGTCGGCAACCTCTTCTCGGCGGATCTGTTCTACGATCCGCGTCCCGAGATCGCCGAACTACTCAAGCGCTACGGCATCCTCGGCGTGGAGATGGAGGCCGCGGGCCTTTATGGGGCGGCTGCCGAATTCGGCGCCCGGGCCGCGACGCTGTGCACCGTTTCCGATCACATTCTGAAGGGCGGTTCGTTGTCCAGTGCCGAGCGTCAGGCCACCTTCGACGACATGATGGTGGTGGCCCTGGAGTCGGTGCTGCGAGACGATCGGGCAAGGGAGGCAACGCCATGAGTGCCTCGAGTGGTATCGATGCCGGGCTTGTCGCCGAGCTGATCGGCGTGCGCGATCGCGCCTACGCGCCTTACTCGAATCATCCGGTCGGCGCCCTGGTGGAGAGCGAAAGCGGTACACGCTACGCCGGGGCCAATGTGGAGACCGCCCACTACAAGGGGCTCTGTGCCGAGGCTTCGGCCATCGCCGCCATGGTCAGCGCGGGGGAGCGTCAGTTGCAGCGGGTGTACGTGATCGGCCCCGGCGAGCATCTCTGCACACCCTGCGGCGACTGTCGGCAGCGTATCCGTGAGTTTGCCAGTGCCGACACGCGGATTCTGGTCCTCGATGCCGGTGGCCGACTGCTGCGGGAATACACTATGGAAGCCCTGTTGCCGGATGCCTTCGGCCCCGAGAATCTTGGGAAGTCGTCATTCGCGTAGCGTCAGCTGGTCGAAGTAAGGGGCGAGGCGTCTCACGAGTCTCGCCGCGTCTTCTGGCCGCGGGGCATCGACGATCGGTTCGGTGTAGGCGGGGTTCAGGCATTGGTCATGACGTGCCAGCTGAAGTGCATAATGACGCACGCCGCAATCGACCAGGCTCAGTGCTAAACGCTCGATGGCCTTGAGATCGAAGTCTCGCCAGTGAACTGTCGTGCGACATTCGAGATCGATGCCGCTATCCAGTAACAGTGCCAGGCTCTGAGCATGGCGCTTCCAGACCCTGCGGCGCCCGGCGATACGCTCGAAGTCGTCGGCATGTCCTTTGACGTCTAATCCTACCCAGTCGAGCCAGGGCAGGAGTGTCTCGAGGCGACTTGGGTAGATGCCCGCGGTATGCAATCCCACCTTGAAACCCAGCGCTTTGGCGTCACGCATGGCCGGTGCCAGATCGGCGTGCTGGGTCGGTTCGCCGCCGCTGAATACCACGCCATCGAGCAGCCCGCGCCGATTTTCCAGAAATTCGTGGATTTCCAGCCATTCCTGGGGCTCGCTCCGGCGCGATGCGAGCATCTGCGGATTGTGGCAGTAGCCGCAACGCAGCGGACAGCCCTGCAGGAAGACCACGCAGGCCAGATGGCCCGGATAGTCCAGGGTCGTCATCGGCGTCAGGCCCGCCACGGGCAGGTGAATGCCATCCTGCTCGATACTGTCTTGATGCCGGGAGCAAGGCTCCCGGCGAACATCGATACTCATGAATTCAACGTCGCTTCGCAAAAGTGGCGCCGTTCGCGATGCTCGGACTGCTTGCCCACGTTGAACTGGCTGACCGGGCGATGATAGCCCATGACTCGGGTCCAGACTTCGCAGCGTTGGCGCTGGTCGTTGGGAAGCATGTCGCGTGAAGTTTGATGGTTCATTGAATGATTCCTTTGTCGATGGTGGTGCTTCGTTCACGATCGCGCGGCAGATCGTGGTCAGGGTTTTCAGGCCGTGGCCTGGGCTTGTCCTGCCAGCAGCGCCTCGTCGCAGCGTGGGCAGAACTCGTGCTCGCCGGCCAGGTAACCGTGTACCGGGCAGATCGAGAAGGTCGGGGTGACGGTCAGATACGGCAGCCGGAAGCGCGACAGTGCCCTCTGTACCAGGGCCTTGCAGGCGGCGGCGCTGGAGAGCTTCTCGCGCATGTACAGATGCAGCACCGTGCCGCCGGTGTAGCGACTCTGCAGCGGGTCTTGATGAATCAGTGCTTCAAAAGGATCGTCGGTATGGCCTACCGGCAGCTGGCTGGAGTTGGTGTAGTAGGGCGCCTCTTCGGTGCCGGCCTGCAGGATGCCCAGATAACGGCGCGCGTCTTCCTTGGCGAAACGATAGGTGGTGCCTTCCGCCGGGGTGGCTTCCAGGTTGTAGAGATGCCCGGTGTGCTCCTGGAACTCGCGCATCCGTTCGCGCACATGATCCAGCAGCTCCAGCGCCATGGCGCGGCCTTCCTCATCGGTGATGTCCAGGCGGTCTTCGCTGAAATTGCGCACCATCTCGTTGAGTCCGTTGACCCCCAGGGTCGAGAAGTGATTGCGTAACGTCCCTAGATAGCGCTTGGAGTAGGGATAGAGCCCGGCGTCCATCCACTGCTGAATGCGCTCGCGCTTGAGTTCCAGGCTGTCCCGGGCGAGTTCCATCAGCCGGTCGAGCTCCGCGTAGAGCCCGGCTTTGTCGCCGGCGAAACGGTAGCCCAGCCGGGCGCAGTTGATCGTCACCACACCCAGGGAGCCGGTCTGTTCGGCGCTGCCGAACAGACCGTTGCCGCGTTTGAGCAGTTCACTGAGATCCAACTGCAGGCGGCAGCACATGGAGCGCACCATGTGCGGCTCCAGATCCGAATTGAGGAAGTTCTGAAAATAGGGCAGGCCATATTTGGCGGTCAGGGCGAACAGGCGCTCGGCGTTGTCGCTGTCCCAGGCGAAGTCCGGGGTAATGTTGTAGGTGGGGATGGGGAAGGTGAACACCCGCCCCTGTCGGTCACCGGCTTCCATCACCTCCAGGTAAGCGCGGTTGATCAGGTCCATCTCGGCTTGCAACTCGCCGTAGCTGAATCCCTGCTCCTTGCCACCAATCACTGGTACCTGCTCGCGCAGGTCCGCCGGGCACACCCAGTCGAAGGTGAGATTGGTGAAAGGCGTCTGGCTGCCCCAGCGGGAAGGCACGTTGAGGTTGTAGATGAACTCCTGGATCGCCTGTTTGACAGCGGCGTAGTCCAGACTGTCCTTGCGCACATAGGGCGCCAGGTAGGTATCGAAGGAGCTGAACGCCTGGGCGCCGGCCCATTCATTCTGCAGGGTGCCGAGGAAGTTGACCATCTGCCCCAGAGCGCTGGTCAGGTGTCGCGGCGGCGTGCTTTCGGCGCGATCCGCCACGCCGTTGAAGCCTTCATTCAGCAGGGTGCGCAGCGACCAGCCGGCGCAATAGCCCGCCAGCATGTCCAGATCATGAATGTGCATATCGCCTTCCCGGTGCGCCTCACCGACGGCCTGGGGATACACCTCGTCCAGCCAGTAGTTGGCGATCAGCTTGCCGGAGACGTTGAGAATCAGCCCACCCAGGGAGTAGCCCTGGTTGGCGTTGGCGTGTACTCGCCAGTCAGCGCGATTCAGGTACTCATTGACGGTTGAGGCAACGTCCAGGTGCCGCGGCATGTCGGCTTCGGTAACGAGTGTGTTCACTGGTTCCCCTATATGTGCTATCGAAAAGGTTATAAAGCACTACATGTTGTGCATGAAGCCTAAAAGGTTTGTCGCCGGGAAAGATTGACTCGAGTCAATAAAATGATTGGTTGCGACAAAACGAAGACGCCCATCGGAGAACGATGGGCGCAGTGGGGGCGTTGGTAGGAAGTGGCGAGTAAGGGGGCGAGATATCCTTAGCCCGAAGCGGTTTGTGTGTTTGCCATGCCGGGCCGACCATGCCAGTAGCCGTCGCAGATCTCGGCCTCGACCAGCGCCAGCGGATCGGCGGGGGGCAGTTCGCCGCGCCGGGCCTGGTCGAAGGCGTGAACGACCTCCGCCATGCCGGTGGCGCGGGGGCTCAGACGCGCCACGCCGACGCTCATCGACTGCATGTCGGGAATCTCGCGGCGCAGGTCCTGGCAGGCGCCGGACATCGTCTGGATGCCGTTCAAGGTAAACACGCCCTCGGCCTCCTGGGAGCGCAGGGCGAGCCCCTCGGGATAGTGCTGGCAGACGAACTGGCAGCGGTCCTTGGGATGCTGGTGGCGCCGGGCGGTGAAACAGCGCGCCGACCAGGCCAGGGGCAGGTGGCCGTAGGCGAACACCTCGCAGGGCTGATCGAGTCCTTCCCGGGCGCATTCGTCGAGCAGGGTGGCGAGGTCGTCCCGGGGCATTTCCACCGGGGCGCACCAGCGCTGCAGGCCGGCCTTGGCCAGTACGCCGATGGCCGCCGGGTTGTAGAGGTTCAGCGACGCGCTAGCGGTGAAAGGCAGGTTCGCGGCGATCAGTAACTGCAGGGCGCTCTGATCGTTGGCTTCCACCAGGAACTCGCCGTTGGCGCACAGCTTGCGCAGGCCGCGCAGGTCGGCCTCGGATTCGATGAGCGTCTGGGAGGAGAGCACCACCTGCTTGCCGCTCTGCTCGAGTTCGCGACCGATGCCCAGCCAGTCGTCGAGCTTCATGTCGCGGCGGCGGGAGCAGACCGTCTCGCCGAGATGAACGATCTCCACCGGCCAGTCGGCGGCGTCACGATAGAAAGCGGCATAGTGGTCGCGGGTCCAGTAGAACAGCACGGGGCCGAGGGAGAGTTGCATCCTTGTGCTCCTTATTTCCAGCGGCGTTCGTAGGCGCCCAGGGTGGTGGTGGCGCCCTCGGAGAGTTCGCCGAGATCGACCTGCCAGGCGGGATCGGGCTGGAAGCGCTCGGGATTGGCGTCGAGCCGATCAAGTGCTTGGCGCCAGATGCCCGCCACCTTGGAGACGTAGGCCGGACTGCGCTGGCGCCCCTCGATCTTCACCGCGCTGATGCCGAGCTCCTTCAATTCCGGCAGCAGGTCCAGCGTATTGAGGCTGGTGGGCTCCTCGATGGCGTGATAGGTCTCGCCGTCCACCTCGAAGCGGCCCTTGCACAGGGTCGGGTAGCCGGCTCGCTCGCCTTCGCCGTAGCGGTCGATCAGCACGCCCCCCAGGCGCGATTCCAGCCCGCGAGGCGTTTCCTCCCAGCGCACGTGGGCGGCGGGGGAGCAGACGCCCCGGGTATTGGGCGACTCGCCGGTCAGGTAGGACGATAGATAGCAGCGCCCCTCGGCCATGATGCACAGGCTACCGAAGGCGAAGACCTCAAGCTCCACCGGGCTCTTCTTGGCCACGTCGCGTACCTGGGTCATGGACAGCACCCGGGGCAACACGGCGCGCTTGATGCCGAAGTGCTCGTGGTAGAAGCGCAGCGCCTCGTAGCTGGTGGCGGAGCCCTGTACCGAGAGGTGGCGGGATAGATCCGGGTGTCGCCGGGCGGCGTAATCGAGCAGGCCCAGATCGGCCATTATCAAGGCATCGACGCCAAGATCCGCCGCCTGATCCACGGCCTTCGTCCACTGGGACCAGCCGGCGGGCTGGGGGTAGGTGTTGATGGCGCAGAACACCCGCTTGCCCCGGGAATGGGCATAGGCAATCCCTTCCCGGGCGCGCTTCTCGGTGAAGTTGAGGCCGGCGAACTGGCGGGCGTTGGTGGCGTTCTGGAAACCGAAGTAGACCGCATCGGCGCCATCGTCCACGGCGCGTTTCAGCGCGGGCAGGTTGCCCGCCGGGCACACGAGTTCCATGACTCTCTCCTGACTGAAAATCCATCCATGCTAATCGAGGCAAGATGTATCTGTTTTGATTCAAATCATTCTTGGCGTGATTGGTGCTAGCGGCTGTGTCAAGAGCTCGCTGCGAGGCAGGGTAACTAAGGGAGGGAGTTGGAGCGCCGTGTCGCCTTACTCCCCATAGCACAGCGCCTTCATTCGCTGTGTGTAGTCGACCAGGTTGCTTAGGCGGCGGCCATGAGTCTGCAAGGGATTTTCGTGGGGCTGGTCGAGAATGTTGGCCAGAAAGGCGTGCAGGCTCATGTCCAGGCTGTGTAGTGTCTCGCCGAGGAAGAACGGTTTGTCTCCCAGCAGGCTTGACAGGGCATCTAGCACCGGCGTGCCTTGCGCATAGGCGGTGGCCGGGTCGTTGGGCGACAGGCCGCGCCGGCGCATGCGACGCAGCAGCGTGCGACGTATCGCGAACAGTCCCGGGCCACGCAGGGCGCGCGGTAGATAGGGCGTCAGGTCCGGCTTGAAGACGCGCCAGCCGGCGGGGTCCCCCCAGCGCATGTAGGTGATCTGCCAGTAGAGGCGCTCTTCCACCAGCTCCCGCACGAAGAAGGCCATCGCCCTCTGGGCCTCGTCGAGATCGGCGTCCAGGTGCGTTGGCTGGCGAGCCTCGAAATGTTCGATGATGGCCTGGGAATCGGTCACGGTCTGCGCGCCGTCGACGACGAAGGGAATCTGTCCCGAGGGCGAGCGGCGTGGTCCGCTCGGCACCGAACGAAAGGGAATTTTTCGATAGCGCAGATAGGTTTCCGCCTTCATGCAAAAGGGGCTGGCGTTGGGCAGCCCCCAGAAGGGGCGGAACTGATGCAGCTCGATCATGGAAGCTCCCGAGGAGAGTGCCTGCCGACGGTTAGAGGCCATGCGTCGGCAGACGTTCGAGGCTAGTGGCTTGGCTTGTCGAGAGGCTTGCGCTTGCAGGTATTGATGCCCAGCAGCCGATAGGCGGGGCAGAATCGAAACAGCCCGGTGATCAAGGGTACGATGCCAATCCAGCCCCACCAGCCGATGACGCTCGTCAATGTCAATGCGATCAGGATCAGTCCGGCGGCGATGCGTATTCCGCGCTCGACGTTGCCGACATTAGGTTTCATATGAAATCTCCTTCGAGTGATTGGTCACGAGCCTTGGCCATGACCGCAACGTTACCGATCGAGCACCGAAGGAATCGGTGTTCTTGACACATAGAGTATATACAATATATAAAAAAATAAAGTGTATTGTTCATTCATGATGCTGGGGCGTGACACTTTCCCACCATCAGTCCTCGAGGGAGGGGTGCCGCCATGTTGATCTGTCCGGGAGTCGCCCTTGCGGCCATGCAGCAGTTCTTCATAAACAAGGGGCTGGTCGGTATCGGCCTGATCGACAAGTTTCGCGCGATCTATTGGCTGTTGACCCACTCATGCCCTGTCTCTATACCAACAATCAATCACGGAATATAACGCCTCGGGAGAGTGATATGAGCGATGCCATTCAACTGGCCTGTCCCCATTGCCTCAGCATAAACCGCGTCCAGACGAGCAGACTGGGCGAGGGCGCCAGATGCGGCAAGTGCAAGCAGGCATTATTCACCGGTGAACCCATCGAGCTGAATGACACCAACTTCGATGCGATGGTGAATCGCAGCGATCTGCCGATCGTAGTGGATTTCTGGGCGGGTTGGTGCGGGCCCTGCAAGATGATGGCCCCGATCTTCGCCCAGGTGACCCGAGAACTCGAACCGCGGCTACGTTTCGCCAAGCTGGACACCGAGGCCGAGCAAGGCATCGCCGGGCGCTTCGGTATTCGCAGCATTCCTACCTTGGTAGTCTTTCGTCGCGGTCAGGAGGTCGCTCGTCAGGCAGGCGTGATGCAGGCTTCTCAGCTCACCCAGTGGCTTCGACCTCATCTGCTGTAGAGCTTGTCGAAAAAGTGATAGAGAGGCTGTGCGGTTCCTGCGCTCCGTGCGCCTTGTGCTTGAGCTGCTCGGCGATTTCTTCAGCGCTTCCATAGGAGAGTGTCATGTGTGAACTCTTCGCGATGTCGAGTGGCTCGCCGACAAACGTGCATTATTCGCTCGAGGAGTTTTCCCGCCGAGGCGGGCTCGCCGGTCCGCACAAGGACGGCTGGGGAATCGCCTATTATCTGGATGGCGACGTGCGTCTCGTCAAAGAGGCCGAGCCGGCCAGCGACAGTGCCTGCATTCGCTTCCTTCAGGAACGTCCGTTTTCGAGCGAGCTGGTCGTCAGCCACATTCGTAGGGCAACGCAGGGCGTTCGCAAAGTCCGTAACTGTCAACCGTTCACTCGGGAGTTGGGTGGGGCGATGCATGTGTTCGCCCACAATGGTGACCTTGATTGGGTCCGATTGACCGCGCATTTGCCGCTCGGCTCGTATCATCCCGTCGGTGAAACCGATTCCGAATATGCGTTCTGTGCACTGCTCGAGCGCCTGCGTGCGCTTTGGCTCGCGACCGACGGTGTACCGGCGCTTGAAGACCGGCTCGTCATCGTATCGAACTTTGCTGCGGAAATTCGTGAGTTCGGACCGGCAAACTTCCTCTATGCCGATGGCGATGCCTTATTCGCGCATGGCCACAAGCGCACGCAAGGGCAGGCCGGCATCCGGCCGCCGGGCCTGCATGTGCTTCACAGGCGCTGTGCGCCCTCGGAAGCGGTGTTAGAGACACCGGGTCTAACGATCGAGTCTCCAGACGCTTCGCAGCACGTCGCCTTATTCGCCAGTATTCCGCTGACGTCGGATCCCGGTTGGCAAGCGCTCGACGAAGGCGAATTGCTCGCCGTGAGGCATGGCAGAGTCGTGGCGCGAATGTCCGCCGAAGCGGCGATTTTAAGTCCAGGCACGCTGCGTTGAGAATGGCAAGAAACGTTTGTTTTCTTTACACAACAAGCCAAACAGAGGGCCCTGTTAAGGTGTTAGACGACTAACCCGAATACTGCACCAGATATGAAAAAACGGCTGAAAATCGGTTATGATTCAATGCCTTACACCTGATCCAACCGACTTAGTTGTCATGATAAAATGTACCATGCCCTTCGCTTCCTTTCCACGCTGTAAAGGCCGTCAGATCGTCGCCAGTTTCGCCGGCAGCGATATCACTCCGATGGCGGCATTCTACTTCTGCGTCAACTCGACCGGGGGGTGGGCCTGACACGTGCCGTGGCCCACCGGCTGAGCGATGAACGCGATCCTAAGCGCTGCGTGCATCGCACGGAGATCCTGGTTCGCCAACGGATCCTTGGCCTGGTCCTGGGTTACAAAATCTCAACTATCATTACGAGCTACGCCACGACATCGTACTGCCGATCGCCGTCGACACGAATGACGCGCTAGCCAGTCAATCCAGCCTGTGTCGCTTCGAGCAGGAGGCCGGTCAGGACTAGGCAGTGACGATACACGAAGAGATGGTCGAGCAGTTCATCCGCTCGTTTCGTAAGTTGCCCAGGAAGCCGCTTTATCTTGACTTCGACGCCACCGATGACCGAGTGCACGGCCAGCAGTTCGGACACCACTTCAATAGTTACTACGACCACGGCATCTTCCTGCCGCTAGCCAGCAAATTGGTGCTCGGATAACCCCGCTGCGTGCTGTCCCCGGCGCTGAAAACACAGAGGGGTAGGGGGAGTGCGCCTTAAGCTTAGAAAATTGATCAAAAAGCAGTCAATTTTTGGTCATGGGAGCCATCATGCTCACTGGACCATGAATCTAGACGCTTCTGAGCAGCTCGTGGCAACAGCTGGGCTAGGAGAAGAGCGTGTTGCAGAGCGGCGCAGCAAGCCGGAGCGTGCTTAGACCCTATGATCGCTTCACGCGCGCCGCTATGTTTCTAGCGTTACCACGATGGCCGAGAACGGAGGCTTATCTTCGACCCCGAGCGGGAACTATTTCACAGGAAAATTGGCCCGACCGAGAAATCTTTCGAGCGGACTATCGCTCGCAAACAAATGGCTAATCACTTCGTGATATCAATCTCATCCTCCGAGAACCAACCATTACTGATGACGTTTGCTTTGACCGCTTCAGGATTCTCCGAGTATGCGACGAAGGCGAGGCTTCGTTCTGCGCGGCTGCATGTGACGTAAAGCAGTCGCCTTGTCCTATCGATCGACGTGTCCTTCCCTTCTTCCATATTTTTCATATCGGTCGCGGTGGGGGCTTTCTCGCCCAAGAGCTTTGCATATCCGAACATGAACCCGCACGCCTCGGAGTCGTCCATGATCACCATGACCCGCTCGAACTCCAGCCCCTTCACGCCTTGGTGGGTGTCGAACGAGGCAAGCCCCGAGACGTATCGGCGGTAAATATCGATTTCAGCAAAGGGTGCGTTCATCATCGAGAGAAGAGCGCCCATCTCTGGCGTGAGAGGATCGTCCGCCTCATCGCCCGCTTTGTCATCGGCTTCTGCCTCAGGGGCAGCTTCTTCGGCTTCGGCGCTTTCAGCCAGGAGAACTTCCACGACCGGCAACAGGGCATCAGGAATGACGAAAAGTTGATGCTCGGCAACACTGCGCAGCACCTCGCCGCAAACTGGATCGCCCTCTTCCCAAAGCGCCATCAAAGCATCGACGCCAGACTGCGCCTGCTTCAGCAATGCCCCCGCATCTTCGGCGGCTTTCAGCGCTGGCGCAGTCACTAATGGTGACGACTGGCGCACGATCCGAGAGACGGCAAACTTGTCACCGCGTTTACTCGCTTCAATCAGCGGAAGGATGGACTGGGTAAAGAAGCGGGTCGCCGGAAGGGTTCCATCAAGCAGCCCCGTTCGCCACGAGTCGATCTCGTACAAGGGCGCGAACACGTTTTCGAAGCCGAGGCGCTTCGCGGACATGTGATGTTCAAGCGTGAGAACCTTGCAGTTATCAATCTGGCCCCACGACGCGTCATCAGTGACGGCTGCCATGCGCGCCCTGATCTCGTCCTCAACGGCCTTTCGGTCTGGGGCACCAGACAGCCTTATGAAGAGGCGAACATGCCCTTCAATGGCATCGCTTCGCGGCTCCTGAATGTGAGTATCGACTTCCGACCTGATTTTGTTGATTAGCGTCACCACGCGCTTCGGGCATCGGTGGTTGAGCTTTTTGGAGGGTTTCGCCCAATTTTCCGGCAGCGCGTCTTCGATCCGTTCCTTTCCGTCCGCATAAATCCGCTGCATCACGTCGCCGATCAGCCCCAGAGCAAACCGATCGGAGTGCTCTTGGGCCGGAACAAATAGCGCATCGACGAGATGGCGATTGGTATCCTGGCTTTCGTCAATCAGGAGAAACGGGAAGCGTCCCACGAGTATCCACCGCATTAGCGGCTTTTGCGCTATGAAGGCCGAGCAAATCGCGATCACTTCCGAGTGGTTTAGCGAATTGGGCTCCCTGTTCTCGCCATTGGGATTGTAGGAGAAAGACTTGATTTCGCCGAGACGATCTAGCCGTTTCGACTTTGATTCGATCTGCGCCAAACGTGTGATTGATGCCTTCGTACCCGCGCGACCTTTCTCCTCCTGAACCCTCAACTCCTCGATATCGGCCACGAGGCTCTCGCGAAGCCACTCACGAATGTCGTGATGGAACCCCTTGATGAGCTCCCACGCAAAACTGTGGATCGTCGCGACGTAGAATAAGGGGCTGAAATCAATCCGGCGCTTGATCTCCTCGCAAGCCGCATTGGTATAGGTGATCACGCCGACACGATAGCCGTGCAGCGACAGGTCGCGCCCATAAGTGGCTTTGACGTGATTGAGCGCCTTTACAAGCGATCGGGTTTTACCTGATCCCGCGCCTGCAAACAGAAAGAAGCAGCGCGGACTCGCAAGATCGAGATAGGAGGCAATCTCCTCGTCAACCGGATCGTCGAGAGTGATGTTGCTGAGTTCAGCGGCTTCGGCTGTCATGCTTCTGGCTGCTCCTCTGCGGCGGGAGCAGCTTTGGTGACGATCAGGCCCAGGTCTTCCTGTCGCTCCTTCAGTTGACCGGACAGCCATTTCAGTCCGTCGAGGATGTAGAATGGCGGCTGCAATTTCTTTGGGTCATCAAGCTCAAGCAGATTGAGGGCGAACTCCGCTTTTACCCCTGTTTTCAGTGCATCGAGAATGGCTTCAACCAATCCCGCGACATCGTCGCTGTTCTCGATCGCTGTCTTGAACTTCGCCCACAAACCGGTGCCATCAGACTCGCCAAACAATGTATGGTTCTCAAGCACGAGCGCGTCTTCAAGCGTGTTGCAAAGCGCCTCGGCCTTCCCGCCTTTGAATTCAATCACGACAGGACACTGATAGGCGGCGCGCACCGCAAACCGCAGCTGATTGTGCCAGATGCTCTTCTCTTCGGGCTTGAGGTCGAGAAGCTCGTCCAAGTCCTCTTTGCCAGGGCACCAAGACTTCAGCGTCGGATTGCGGGTTTTCAGTCCGTCCCCGCGTTTGGGCGGCACGGACTTGTTCTCCGCATTGCGCGCGTCAAGATCAGTGACGATCAAGGATGTAAGCCCGAGATGATCGATCAGTGGCTTGAGACGATGAGCATGACTCCCTCCGATCTCAAGCCAGGTGATGTAGCACTCATGGAGAGGTGAAAGCTCTGCATGATGTCGAACGAAGAAAGGAACGAGAATGCGTTCGGCAGGCCCTTCGACCAGCACTGCGGCATCGGCGAAGAAGAGATCGCAATGTGTGACCTTGATGTAGCGGGTGACGAAGCGCTTGGTCTCGGTGTCAGTCCCGAAGACAGTGCCGAGATTTACGACGCACGATATGGGGATCATCTCGCCCGTGGCAGGTAGCCTGCGGAAATAGCGCAAATGATCGAAATCGCATTCGTGCGCGATGTGGCTGGAATGCGTGCTGACGATCAGTTGGGTCTTGAGATTCTCGGACTCCCCGAGATTGTCGTGCTTTCGCAACACCCGATAGGCCTGCCGGATGAAGACCTGCTGCACTTGAGTGTGCAGATGGGCTTCCGGCTCTTCGATAAGTACGAGATGGAGCGGCGGAATGAAGGCATCTGGCTGCGTGGTTGACTGCGAGGCCGCCTTCCCAACGCGCATCCAGGCATCCCTGAAACTCATCAACCTGAATATCATCGAGATGAGATTCTGGTAGCCAAGGCCGTTAGAGTCTTCGGGCAAATTCAGCTCGATCTTGGCTTTACCATCACCAGTCGAGATGACGTATTGGACCGCAGCGTCGTGATTCAGCCCGTCTACGGGCTTTAGGCGCGAAGAAATCTGCAGGCGCGGATCGGTTACGCCAGGATAGCCCATTCCCTCGACCTCTTGCAGAGCGGCAGGAAGCAGTAGCCGTCGTAGAAGCCAGAGAAATATCGACCGAGCTGCTCGCCATGCACCAAGTCAGCGGTGTCATCGAAGATTCGCCGCACCCCGCTTTACGAAGCGTATCTGTCTGCAAGGCGATGTCTTGCTCCGCCGTCGAGACCCGCACATAGCCGATCAGCGCTATTGATCGCCTTCGTGTCCTTTAATCCGTCCCCCTATCTTTTTGTTCGATAAGCCAACAAGAAAATCTAATTTAGTACATTGTCTTGGCTGGCTGTCTGATGATTGTTTTTACATCATGGCCGCACACCGGAGGCCACATTAGAATAAGGTGTCGAGCCGGCACCATAAGATCGCTTTTCTTGTCATTGACGAAGCAATGCATATGCATTACTTTTAGTGCATTACCTTGCATTGCTACTGTGGGAGGCCAATCATGAACACGGTCATTGAGGATGACTCCACCCTGACGGATCGTTATCAGACGACCGTGCCGGCATCTGTTCGTCGTGCACTGAAGCTGAACCGACGTGATCGGATTCACTACACGATTCGCCCTGATGGGGAAGTGGTGCTTACCCGCGCCCTCGACGAGTCCAGCCAGGATCTCGTAATGGCCGGTTTCCTGGCATTCCTGGAGCGCGACCTGCGGGAGCATCCGGAAAACATTCGTCCTGTCACTGCCGGCACCTTTGCCGAAGCCGAACGCCTGACGGCAGGCGTTGAGGTAGACCTCGATGAGGAACTGCCAGTGGACGACGATGACGCATGAGTCCTCTGAAAGTAAACGGATGGACGATCTACGCACACCCACTGTTCCTGGAGCAGGTCGATGCGCTCACCAGCAAGGTGAGGCGGCTCCAGGCAAAGGATCCGCTCGGTTATCGCAGCAAACCCGCCGCCAAGCGTCTGGCGGCGATTGTGAAACTGATCAAGAACGACATTCCACAGGATCCGGCAAGCCCTCGATATCGCCAAGGAAACACGCTCGGGAATGAGCATACCCATTGGTGTCGGGCAACGTTCTACCAGCAGTACCGGCTGTTCTTTCGCTACGATCTTGCGAGCAAGATCCTCATCTTCGTCTGGGTCAACGACGAATCCACCAAGCGCGCTTACGACAGCAAGCAGGACGCTTACGCTGTTTTCCGCAAAATGCTCAATAACGGTAATCCACCGGATAGCTGGAATGACTTGAGGAGAGCAGCTACCAGTGATAGCGAACGCATCAAGGCGTTTCTGGGAACAGAGGATGATAAGCCTTGAGTTTTGATCGGCCTATGAAGGCATCAAGAAGCATCGGATCGACTCAGATCCAGCCGCGTCGCGCCAGCACGTAGTACAGCAGCGGCACCACCAGGATGGTCAGCAGCGTGGACATGGCGAGCCCGAAGATCAGTGAAATCGCCAGGCCGTTGAAGATCGGGTCGCTGAGGATGAAATAGGCGCCGACCATGGCCGAGATGGCGGTCAGGGCGATGGGCTTGATGCGCACTGCGCCGGCCAGCACCACCGCCTCGTCCAGCGCCACGCCTTCGTCGAGCAGCTGCTTGATGAACACCACCAGCAGGATGGAGTTGCGCACGATGATCCCGGCCAGGGCGATCATGCCGATCATGCTGGTGGCGGTGAACTCCCGGCCGAGCAGGGCGTGTCCCGGCAGGATGCCGATCAGGGTGAGCGGAATCGGCGCCATGATCACCAGCGGCAGCAGGTAGGAGCGGAACTGGGCCACCAGCAGCAGGAAGATCATGAACACCCCGACGCTGTAGGCCGCCCCCATGTCGCGGAAGGTCTCATAGGTGATCTGCCATTCGCCGTCCCATTTGAGCGCGCCGAGCTCCGCCAGGGGCGGCTGGCGGATGAAGTACTGGGCCGGACTGTCCGGCTCGGCGTTGAGTTCGCTCACCAGGGCGAACATGCCGTACAGCGGTGAGTCTATCTTGCCGGCCATGTCGGCGGTGACGTAGGTCACCGGCAGCAGGTCCTTGTGATAGCGCGCGCCCTGCCAGGGCGCGTCGTGAAACTCGGCGATGCTCGCCAGCGGGATCAGCTCCCCGCCGCGGCTTCTCACCGCCAGCGACAGCAGCGCCGCCTGCTGGGCCCTGTCGCCTTCCTCGAGGATGACGCGGATGGGCACCGCGTACTTGGCGTTCTCGTCATGCAGATAGCCGACGTTGCGATCTCCCAGGGCGATCTGAATCGCCTCCACCACCTGGGACTGGGAAACGCCAAGACGCGCCGCCCGCGCCCGATCCACCACCAGGTCCCACTGGCGGGTGGGCGCGGTCAGGGTGGTATCGATATCCACCAGCCCCTCGATGCGGGTCATGCGCTCGGCCAGGTCCTGGGCGAGCTCGGCGCGGCGGCGATGATCCACGGCGTAGACCTCCGCCACCAGCGGCGAGAGCACCGGCGGGCCGGGCGGCACCTCGACGACCTTCACCGCCGCATCGAAGCGCTCGCCGATGGCCTGCAGCGCCGGACGGATGGCCGTGGCGATGGCGTGGGACTGACGTTCGCGTCGGGATTCGTCGGCCAGATTGATCTGGATATCGCCCTGGTAGGGGTCGGCTCGCAGGTAGTGCTGGCGTACCAGGCCGTTGAAGTTCATCGGCGAAGCGGTGCCGGCGTAGGCCTGCCAGTTGGCGACCTCCTCGACCGTCTCCAGATGTTCGCCCATTGCCAGCAGTACCCGCTGGGTTCGCTCCATGGGCGTGTGCTCCGGCATGTCGATGACGACCTGCAGCTCAGACTTGTTGTCGAAGGGCAGCATCTTGAGGATCACCGCCTGGAACACCGGCAGCGCGCTAGCCAGCAGCGTCAGGCCGATCACGCCCAGGGCGAGCACTCCTCGGCGCCAGCGATGCGCGCCTAGAAACGGCGTGAGCAGCCGGCTGAACCAGCGGCGGGTCGTGGGGTTGACGCCCTCGGCGGAGTTGGTCGCCTGTTCCTCGGCCTGGGCAGCGACGCCTTTTTGATGGGCGAGCAGGCGCAGGGCAAGCCAAGGGGCCACCACGAAGGCCACGATCTGGGAGAATACCATGCCCGCGGAGGCGTTGATGGGAATCGGGCTCATGTAGGGGCCCATCAGGCCGGTCACGAAGGCCATGGGCAGCAGCGCCGCCATGATGGTGAGGCTTGCCATGATGGTCGGCGTACCCACCTCGTCCACCGCCACCGGGATGATGTCCTTGACCGGATGGCGGCTGGTGCGGATGCGGCGATGGATGTTCTCGGTGATGACGATGCCGTCGTCGACCAGGATCCCGATGGAGAAGATCAGCGCGAACAGCGACACCCGGTTGATGGTGAATCCCCAGGCCCAAGAAAAGACCAGGGTCAGCAGCAGGGTGACCAGCACCGCCACACCGACGATCAGCGCCTGGCGCCAGCCCATGGCGATCAGCACCAGCGCCACCACGCCTAGCGTCGCGGAGATCAGGTCCGAGATCAGCTTGCGCGCCTTCGCCGAGGCCGTCTCGCCGTAGTCGCGGCTGACCACGATCTCGATACCTTCCGGCAGCGCCCGGTTGCGCAGGGCGTCCAGGCGCCGCTCGATGGTGGTGGTGATGTCGCTGGCGTTCTCGCCGGGTTTCTTGGCGATGGCCAGGGTCACGGCGGGGTACAGTTCGCCGGCGGTTCCGGGACGCGAATCGCTGGTCGCCGGACCGAAGCCCATCATCACGCTGCGATCCGGAACGCTGTCGCCGCGGCTGACGGTGGCGACATCGTCGAGGAACACCGCCGCCCCATCGTGCATGCCCACCACCAGCCGGCGCAGGGTCTCGATGTCGCTGAGCAGGGCCCCCGGCTGAAGCGGAATCGACAGGCCGTCCCGGGTGATGCGACTTTCCTGGCCGCTGTCATTGGCGGCCCGCAGCGCGCTCTCGATATCCGCGACGCTGAGATCGTAACCGTCCAGCAGCGCCGGGTCGAAGCGCACCTCCACCCGGTCCGGCGTCCCGCCCACGGTGTAGATGTCGCGGGTACCGGGCACCCGCTTGAGCGCCACCTCCAGGGTGTGGGCGAGCCGGGTCAGCTCCGCCCCGGTGCGCCGCCCGCTCGGGTCATACAGGGTGAGGGTCATGATGGGCACGTCGTCGATACCCTGGGGCTTGACCAGCGGCTGACTGGCGCCGAGATCCGACGGCAGCCAGTCCTGGTTGGAGTAGACCTGGTTGTACAGCCGCACCAGGGCCTCCTGCCGGGAAAGCCCGACTTCGAACTCCACGGTGATCACCGCCTCACCCTGGCGCGAGACCGAGTAGACGTGCTTGATACCCTCGATCTCGCTCATCACCTGTTCGGCGGGAATGGCGATCAGACTCTCCACTTCCGCGACGCTTGCACCGGGCAGGCCGATGAAGATGTCCGCCATGGTGACGTCGATCTGGGGCTCTTCCTCCTTGGGCGTGATCACCACGGCGAGGATACCCAGCAGGATCGCCATCAGCGCCAGCAGCGGAGTCAGTGGGGAATTCTGAAAGACACGGGCAATGACACCGGAGGGGCCGACCGGGGGTAGGGGAGGACTCACTGACCGCTTTCCTCACCGACGACCGTCAGCCGTTCGCTGCCGAACAGGGCATCCGGAGACGTCGCCACCCGCTCGCCCTCGTCGAGCCCCGCCAGCACCTCGAGGCGACCGTCGCGTTCGATGCCGGTACGTATCTGGCGCAGACGCGGGCGATCATCATCCAGCACGAAGACCGCCGTCAGCTCGCTGTGATGGAAGACCGCGCCGGCCGGTATCCACAGCGCCTCACGGGTGGCCACCGGCACGTCCACCTTGACCAGCATGCCCGGATAGAGTCCCTCGCCAGGTGCCGGTAGCGCCAGTCGCAGGCGGAAGGTATGGGTCTGTTTACTCGCATAGGGGTAGAAGGTCATCTCGCCGGTCTTCAGGATGCGGCCGTCGGTCAGTGTCACCCGGGCCTGGCGCTGAGCCCTGGCCAGGTCGGCGTAACGCTGAGGCAGGTCGACCACCACCCGCAGCCGCTCCAGCGACAGCCCGGTCAGCAGCGGCTGGCCGGGACTGACCGCTTCCCCCACCTCGACGTGGCGCTCGGTCAGGATGCCGTCGTAGGGCGCGAGCACCCGGGTGTATCCCAGCTGTTCCCGGGCCTCGGCAAGCGCGGCCTCGGCGCGCTCCACTCGGGCCTGGGCACTGGTCAGCGTATTGCGCGCCTGATCGAATTCCTCCCGGGAGATCAAATCGCGGGCCTGCAGGGTTCGCACCCGCTCGAAGCGCTGACGGGCGTCCTGCAGTCCGGCCTGGGCGTCCTCCAGGTTGGCCTTGGCCTGGTCGCGGCGGGCGCGCTGCTCACTGTCTTCCAGTTGCACGATCAGCTCGCCGGCGGCCACCCGGTCATCCACGTCGAAAGGCAGACGCATCACGCGGCCCGAGGTCTGGGCGGAGACCGTGCTTCGCTGCACCGCCTCGACCGCTCCGTCAAGTCTCAGCGTCTCCTGTAGCGTCGCCCGCTCCACTTCGGCAACGGGAAGTTCTGCTTGAACGCTCAGGCTGAACAGAGCAGCGACGAGGCCACTCAGCAGGAGTCGGAACACGCCGGTCATATCGATGTTTTCTCTCCCGCCGACTGATGCAGCGTATTGGCGGATCCTCGGTCAGGCGTATCCTTCTCGGACGATTGCTCCCGGGTGTCTTCGTACCCGGTGATCATGGGCTTGAGGTGACTGAAGAGCGTCTTGCCCATGGTCGTCATGTAGACGTGGCCGATCACGAAGACCAGCATGGCGAAGGCTGCGGCGGTATGCACCAGGGCCACGTCGCCCAGGGACAGGCCCTCCAGCCCCCAGGCGGGCCAGTGGTTGTAGAACAGATACAGCAGCCCCGAGATCCAGATGACCGGCGAGATCACCAGCTTGAAGCCCAGGTAGGCCAGGCGTTGCAACGGGTTGTGCTTGGCCTGGGTGGTTCGGCGAAAGGGATGCTCGGCGCCGGTAAAGGTGCCGATCAGGTAATAGTGGATCACCGCGCCCAGCTTGTCGGTGGTGGGAATGTACTGGCGCCATTCCCCGGTGGTGAAGTGCCAGAAGATCGCCAGGATCCACAGGCCGATCAGGGTGTAGGCCGCCAGCCCGTGCAGCCGGGAGGCGGTGCCGAATCCCAGTGCCTGGTAGCTGCCGTGGATTTCGAAGCCGGTGAACATCAGGAAGAAGATCAGCGCCGCCTGGGAACAGTGCCAGAAGCGTTCGAAGCGCTTGTAGATCATCACGCCTTTCATGAGTCTTTCCTCCTGCGACGTGTCACGATGCGTCCACCGGCATGGACGAGGCTGCCGACCAGTACCAGCAGGGCGGCGCTCCAGCCCGCTCTATCCAGCCAGACGCTGCGGTCCCGGGCGGGAAGGTAGAAATCCGTCAGTGCCGCCAGCCGCCCCTCCCGGGCATGGCAGGCGCTGCAGTGCAAGGCGTCCTCGGCCGGCGCGACCATGTGGGTGATCGGCCAGTACATGAGTGTTTCCACGAAGGCATACTCGCCGCTGTAGGGTTGGTCGGCGTATTCGGTGCCGGCCTTCAGTGCCTTGCCCCAGTCGAAGTTCGTCCACAGCGCCGTATCGTCGTCGGCACTGTAGACGTGGTTGACCAGCAGGTGCTGGTTGACCGGATCGTAGGGCTGCGTGCCCTGCATGATCTTGAAGGGCCAGATGCGCGAATCGGGGTCATCGTGGCTGCCCTGGAGTGTGTTGATCTCGATGGGCTGATGGCTGTCATCGAGGGTGTCGCTGCGCAGGGTGTAGCGCACCTGGCCGTCGAACCAGCGGTATTCCGGCACCACATTCTCGCCATGGCGGAAGGTCCCCTTGGTGCTCAGGTACTCGAGATTGCCATCCGCATCGCGAATCGTCAGCGGCTTGCCATCCTCGCCGAGACGCCCGGCAGTGGACCAGTCCCACCAGGTCTTGGTAGCGACGCCACCCCGAGCGAATTCTGGTATATGACAGCTCTGGCAGGCGACCTGGTCGACGTGGTCGTTGAGCTTGTTGGAGGCGTGAGGTGCCGTGCCGTGGCAGGACTCAGAGGAAGCCCGGGTGAAGTCGGTGTGACCCGGCACGTCGATACCCTGGGTATCTCGGGCCTTGGCCAGATACCGGCTGCCGGTGACGCTGTGCGCCGAGGTGGTGTGACAGTCGGCGCAGGCGAAATCGGCCCCGTCCGATGACATGTGCACGTCCAGCGAGAAGGGCGGGGTGACCAGGGACGAATCCAGATCGCCGTGTTTCACTCCATCGCCGCCACCGCCATAGAAATGACAGCTGCCGCAATTCTCGCGAGCGGTGGGGCCTATGTGCTGGGCGATGAGGGCCAGATCGGGAGGCTCTCTTGTCGGGTCGTCGGGAGATTCGTAGAGCGGGTGGCCGGCACCCGTGGGGGTCTTCCAGTAATCGCCGGTGGTGTCGTGGCAGATCAGGCAATCGACTCGGTTGCCCGCGGCGGGTGGATCCTGGCGCATATCCTGCCAGCCGTAGCCGGTATGGCAGCTGGTGCAGCGCGGTTCATTCGAGCTGACCGAACCGCAGAAGCTGTTGATCACGTGACGCTTGCCCAGCAACTGACGGGTCGTCGGGTGCAGGTATTCCCAGGTCCAGTGGGTGCTTGCCTGAAGTTGATCGGCGGCCTCGGTGTGGCATTTCAGGCACGCCTCGGTAACTTCGGGCCCCGAGGCGAAGGGGCCTTGAAGCGCCTTGAAGCGTTCGTGATCCGCCGTCGAGGGTGACGCGCGTTCCAGTGCCGCTACCGGCAATGTGCCGGAGAAGAGCAGCAGGAAGGTCAGGAGAGCGCTTACCAGCATACGAGTGTGGTAATCCATCATGATGACCTCCCCCAACATCGTGTTGAAATCAGCCAGCACGCGAACCTTGTGACTGGATAGTTATAACGCTATTCCAAATGTTAGTCTCAGCATCGTCGGTTGTATTTCTCTCCACCATGACCTGAATCAAGACGTCGCCTCTTTGCGCACCGTCATTCACGCTTTCGCATAAACTGTGACATCCAAATAATGTTTTGGTGGGCCGGTCTCTATAGGGGGTAGGTCATGAAACAGTTCAGAAACATCCTCTATGTCCTGGAAGCTGCCTCGGAAATGGATGCCGCTCTCGAGAGGGTTGTCTTGCTGGCGGGAAACAACCAGGCGGATCTGACGGTGATCGATGTCATGGTGCCCACAGAGGCGACTCCGGTATTACTCGCCAATGGCCCCGGGCCCACTGAACTGCAAGCGTCCTTGGTCGCCGAGCGTCGGGCGGCGTTGGAGTCATTTGTGGAACCCTACCGGAAAGACTGTACCCTTCATGTCGATGTGCTGGTCGGTAGGCTTTTCATGGAAACGATTCGCCACGTATTGAAGAACTCATACGATCTGATCATCAAGAATGCCGAGGACCCCGATTGGCGTGACCGATTGTTCGGCAGCGACGACATGCACCTGCTACGCAAATGTCCATGTCCGGTCTGGCTAATGAAACCTAGAGAAAAAGCGAGTTACGACAACATAGTCGCCGCGATTGATTTCAATCCGGATCGGCTCGACACGCTGGAAGAGCCACTGAACATTCAGGTTCTCAAGATAGCCAGTTCATTGGCACTGGCGAATTCCGCCATCTTGCATGTAGTGCATGTCTGGGATGCCCCTCACGCCGGGTATGTGAGCATGTGGGCGAGCGACAAGAAAGGTGCGATGCAGGCCTTCACCGAAGGCGTGTATGCCGGTCACATGAATGGCATGAATCGATTGAAGCAATTGATGCCCGCATGGATTGGACGGGAAGCCTATGACTATATCGCTCCTCGATTCCATGCGCCCCAAGGAGCGCCGGAAAAGATAATACCTGCAATGGCCGTTCAACTGCAGGCGGACCTGATAGTGATGGGTACCGTTGCACGAACGGGCATCACGGGATTGCTGATCGGGAATACGGCGGAAGCGATTCTCGATCAACTGACGTGTTCCGTGCTTGCCGTCAAGCCAGCGGGTTTCGTATCACCGATAACAATCGACTGACGATTCCGTGGCGTTCCTTGCACTCTAATCGCGCCGCTGCATATCGTCCGTTGATGGGAATATCGGTATATCGGGCATGGTTCACCTTCGCATCTGATCAGGCACAGAATTGCTCATAGAGCGTCTGAATGACCGCCATGGCCTGCTCGCTGCTGATGCGATAGTAGATCTGCTTTCCTTCACGGCGTGTCGCCACGAGGTTTTCTCGCCGTAGTACTGCGAGCTGCTGCGACAAGGTGGGTTGTTCGATGCCCGTCTGCTGTTCCAGATCGCCCACGTTCATCTCACCTTGGGACAGGTGGCACAGCAACAGCAGACGGTTCGTGTTCGCAAGTGTCTTGAGCAGTCGTCCTGCCTCGTCGGCGCTCTCGCGAAGCCGGTCGAGTTCCAGTGCGGTGTCTTGTCGCATCGTTGTCAAAGGATCCCTATGGTTTTATAAAAACATTATATTTAAAAATAAAGTGAAAGGCCACGATGGATCATCCCCCCGGTACGGGAGGAAACGACCTCCCCCGGGAGACTCACGCCAAGGAGAAAACCAATGACCTCATCTCGATACACTCGTCTCTTCCTGCCCCTGGCCACTCTCGCAATGGGGGTTGGTGCAAGCGTCACATCCCAAGCCAGCTCTGAGGAGTCCACTCAGCAAGGCGCCGCAGAACAGGCCATGGTGATCGTCACCAGCGATTCGCTGCAGACCCAGGGCATGGCCATGGTGTTGTCCCGCACCATGCAGCAGCAGGGCACGAAATTGAACATCCTGCTCTGCGATCGGGCCGGGGATCTGGCAATCGCAGATTACCAGAGTGAGTCCGCCCTGGCGCCCAAGGACATGAAGCCCGAAGGGTTGCTGCAGATGATCATGAACGACGGCGCGGAGGTGGCGGTCTGCGCGCTCTATCTACCTAACAGCGATCATCAGGAGAGCGATCTGCGCGAGGGCGTGAGCGTCGCCCAGCCGCCGGCGATGGCCGAGATGATGCGCGATCCCGATACCAGGATCTTCCACTTCTAACCGCCATTCAAACGGCCGCTCCATGGAGCGGCCGCCTCGTTTTTCGAGGGCAGCGCATGAGCCTGCTGATTCGCATGACCCGCAATCTGACGCTTGCCATCCCGGTGACGATGCTGCTGGGCCTGGCCTATGGCCTGATTGCCTCGGCGGACTGGCTGCGGACGCTGATCGTGCCGCTGACGCTGCTGATGGTCTATCCAATGATGGTCAATCTCAAGCTGCGCAAGCTGTTTGAGGGCGGGGACCTCAAGTCGCAGCTGCTGGCCCAGCTCATCAACTTCGCGATCATCCCCTTCGTCGCCTTCGCCCTGGGACGGCTGTGGTTTCCGGAACAGCCTTATCTCGCTCTTGGGCTGCTGCTGGCTTCGTTACTGCCGACCAGCGGCATGACCATCGCCTGGACCGGATTCGCCAAGGGCAACCTTGCCGCCGCGATCAAGATGACGGTGGTGGGCCTGATTCTTGGCTCCCTGGCCACGCCGTTCTACGTGCAATGGCTAATGGGCGCCGCGGTGCCGGTGGATCTGATCGCCGTGTTCCTGCAGATTGCACTGGTCGTGTTCCTGCCCATGCTGGCGGGCCAGCTCACCCAGGCCTATCTGATCCGACGCCACGGGCAGCAGGATTATCAGCAGCGCTGGGCGCCACGGTTTCCGCCACTGTCGACCCTGGGAGTGCTGGGGGTCGTCTTCGTGGCCATCGCCATGAAAGGAGGGGAGCTTGTGGCGCATCCGGAGATGCTGCTCGACATCCTCGTGCCGCTGTGCGCCCTCTACACCTTCAACTATGTCTTCAGCACCTTTGTCGCCAGGCGCCTGCTGCCTCGTGGAGACGCCATCGCCCTGGTCTACGGCACAGTGATGCGCAACCTGTCGATCGCTCTGGCCCTGGCCATGAACGCCTTCGGTGAGGCCAGTGCGGATGCGGCGCTGCTCATCGCCGTCGCCTACATCATTCAGGTGCAATCCGCCGCCTGGTACGTGAAGCTCAGCGACCGATTCTTCGGCCCCTAATTGGCCTGATGACCTATAAGGGATCTCCCGTATAGACCACGCTTTTCATGAGCCAGTTATCGGTATCTAGGATCCGATACAGGTGATGGTTCTACTTGAGTGATTTTTAATAAAGGGTAAATCGACTTTTTCTTGATTCAAATCAAGTTTTCATGGAGGCAATAATAGTTTCAAAATATATATTTTATTTATAAGTATATAAACTCGATGTGTTGGGAAGGCTAAATGGATGAAGTCTCGTACCGCTAGTTTACGGATTACAGGGAATCCTCCTAGCCGGGATGTACAGGATGTTCTGAATCATCGAGTGCCGCTTTAGCAAGTATCGATTGACCTATTCACACGTGCGACATAGGTGTCGTATCTGACCTGAAAGGGGTCTCATAAGATGAAAAAATGCAAGATGACAACCATCGCCACGCTTGCGCTCACAGCCTCACTAGGCGCCGTTCCCAGTGCCGTTTTCGCGGAAGGCGAGTCCACGCCGAATCAGTTCTGGTGGCCCGAGCAGCTCAACTTGTCGCCGCTGCGCGACAATAACGTGTCGTCTAATCCCTACGGCGAGGATTTCAACTACGCGGAGGCTTTCTCGCAGCTCGATCTCGATGCTTTGAAAAAAGACCTTAAGTCTGCCATGACCACGTCTCAGGATTGGTGGCCAGCCGACTGGGGCCACTATGGCCCACTGTTCATTCGCATGGCTTGGCATAGTGCTGGTACGTACCGCGTTGCCGATGGTCGGGGCGGTGCCGGTGGTGGCCAGCAGCGTTTTGATCCGCTGAACAGTTGGCCTGACAACGCCAGTCTGGACAAGGCCCGTCGTCTATTGTGGCCGATCAAGCAGAAATACGGCCGCAACATTTCCTGGGCCGATTTGCTGGTACTTTCTGGAACGGTTGCGCTGGAGGATATGGGGTTCAAGACCTTCGGTTTTGCGGGCGGCCGTGAAGATGACTGGGAACCGGATCTGGTTTATTGGGGGCCGGAACAAGAAATGCTGGGCCGCGATCGCCACGATGAGAAAGGGGAGCTGGAAGGACCGCTCGCCGCCACGCAGATGGGGCTGATCTACGTCAATCCGGAAGGCCCGGGGGGTAATCCGGATCCTGTTGCCGCCGCAAAGCAGATCCGCATGAGCTTTGGGCGCATGGAGATGAATGACGAGGAAACCGTGGCCTTGATCGCCGGTGGTCACGCTTTCGGGAAAGTACACGGCGCGGGCAAGCCCGGCGACTGCCTAGGCCCCGAGCCGGCGGCTGCGGGCATCGAGGAGCAGGGTCTGGGCTGGAAGAATAAGTGCGGCAAGGGTAACGCCGAGGACACCATCACCAGTGGCCTGGAGGGGGCGTGGACCCAGTTGCCCACGCAGTGGTCGATGCTGTACCTGTCGAATCTGTTCAACCATGAATGGGAGCTGACCCGTAGTCCCGCCGGCGCCTTACAGTGGGAGGCGAAGGACGGTGCGCTGGACAACTCGGTGCCCGATGCGCACGTCGAGGGTAAACGCAATGCGCCGATCATGCTGACGACCGACCTGGCGCTGAAAGAAGACCCGGTCTATCGCGAGATTTCCCAGCGTTTTCTGGAAAATCAGAAGAAATTCGAGGATGCCTTCGCCCGTGCCTGGTTTAAGCTGACGCACCGTGACATGGGGCCTCGGGCACGTTATATCGGCTCCGAGGTGCCGGCGGAGAAGCTGCTCTGGCAGGATCCGCTTCCCGAGGCGGATTACGATGTCATTGACGAGGGGGGCGCCGAGGACATCAAGGAAATGATCCTGGCCTCCGAGCTGACGGTGCCGGAACTGGTGCGCACCGCCTGGGCATCGGCCGCCAGCTATCGCGGTAGCGACATGCGCGGTGGCGCGAATGGTGCGCGCGTGCGTCTCGAGCCGCAGAACGGCTGGGCGGTGAACAACCCGGACGAGCTCGCACGCGTGCTGGCGACGCTGGAACAAGTGCAGCAGGAGTTCAACGAAAATCAAGGAGGGGACACCCGCGTCTCGCTGGCCGACGTGATCGTGTTGGGTGGCGCGGCGGCCATCGAGAAAGCAGCGAAGGACGCCGGTCACGATGTGACGGTCCCCTTCGAGCCCGGCCGCAGGGATGCCCTGCAGGAGATGACCGATGTGGAAACCTTCGAGGTTCTCAAACCGACCGCTGACGGCTTCCGCAACTACTACGGCGACGGCAACCGAATGTCCCCGACCGAGGCGCTGGTTGATCGCGCGGATCTGCTGACGCTGACAGTGCCGGAAATGACCGTGCTTGTGGGCGGCATGCGCGCGCTGGATGCCAATACCGGCGGTGTGCAGCACGGTGTGTTCACCGACAGACCAGGAACACTCACGAATGATTTCTTTGTGAACCTTCTGGACATGGCCACCAAATGGGAGAAGTCGGGCGATAAAGAGGGTCTTTATATCGGCCGTGACCGTGCCAGCGATGAACAGCGCTGGACCGCGACTCCGGTCGATCTAATCTTCGGCTCGAATTCCGAGCTGCGGGCGGTGGCGGAAGTGTATGCCTCCAACGGCGCGGGCGAGAAGTTCACCGATGACTTCGTTGATGCCTGGGCCAAGGTCATGACACTGGATCGCTTTGACTTATAATATGCCGGCGTAGGACCCGGGATGAGTGGCGAGTTACCGCGACTCATGGAAAGTAAACAGCGGCGCTGAATGCGCCGCCGTTTTTGCCCGGTAATCGTGGAAGCAAAAATAAAAGGCTGCGAAAAGAAAAGAGATAAGCACCTGTTGTATCGAATCAGATGCTTTGTCGTAATTCTGACCTATCCGAGAGTTACTGGCCTTTGATGATGCCTGTCAGGTCAAATTGCGCCAACCCCTCTTTTTCCTTCTGCATTATTGCGACACTCCCATGCAACCCCGGGGAGTTGGTAAAAAACGAGTCGAAAACGCTGTCATGCTGATCGCGCCAGCAGGCGCCCCAGCAGCAGCGGCGTGAACAGACAGGTCGCCAGTGCCACCACCGCCATGGCGCCATAGAGTTCGGCGTCGATTGCCCAGGGGCCGAGTTGATAGGCCTGGTGCACGATGACCATGGCGATCTCGGCGCGAGGCACCATGCTAACGGCGATCAGCCATGCCGAATCTCGGTCGGTCATCAGCCGGGCTGGAAGATAGGTCCCGATCAGCTTACCGGCTACCGCTGCGATCAGCAGCACTAGACCGACACCGAGCGCCGGTAGAATCAGCGTCGGGTCGAGGTGCAGACCGATGGCGACGAAGAAGTACGGTGTGAAGAAGTCGTAGAGCAGGCCGTAGGCATCGTTGGAGCGCACCTGTTCCGGGTAGGCGCTGAAGACGATCCCGGCGAACAGTGCCCCCACCGCCAGCGAGAATCCCAGCACTTCGGCGATGCCGGCGATCACTGCGCCTAGGGCAATCACGGTGAGCAGATGCTCCGGGGTCCGTTCCCAGCGATGCAAAAAGCGATAAAGCCGCGGCGTGAGGTAACGGGCAAACAGCCAGCAGAAGATGATGAAGACGATGAAGAGCAGCGCCAGTTCGCCCGCCGCTGCGCCCATCGAGAGCCAGAAAGCGCCGTCGCCGCTTTGTAGTACCGGTAATACTGCAAACAGCAAGACCATTAATACGATGCCCGAGATGTCATCGAGTTCGGCGACATCGACGGTGAGCGTGCCGGCGTCGTTGTTCAGGACGCCGGCCTCCTCCCAGACCGGAATGATCACGCCGATGCTGGTTGCTGTCAGGGCGACGGCGATCACCAGCGAGGGAATCAGTTCCAGTCCCAGCACCCACTGCGACACCGCATAGCCCGTGAGCCCCGCGATGGTGATATTGCCCAGCCAGATCACGCTGGCACTCGGCAGCTTGGCGAGTAGCCGTCGCGGATCAAGCCCCAGTCCTACCCGAAACAGCAATGCCACCAAGCCCAGTTGGGCCAGCAGTTCGATACCTGCCTCGGTCTCGACATTGATGATTCCCGCGCTCGCATCCAGGGTGCTGATACCGACGCCCAGCAGCAGAAATCCTACCAGTGGCGGTATGCCGATACGCTCGCAACCGGCACGCAGGAGCATCGCCGCTGACGTCGAGAGCCCGATGAAGAGAATCAAGAGCGTGGTAGTCGAGAGGCCGTCCATGTTGTTGACTCCAGATAAAAAGGCGCAGACGTGCCAGCATGAACCATGACGTAGAGGTCGATAATCCGCTGACACGGCGCATGATACGTCACAAAACATGGCGTTGCGGTGGAAAAGGTCAAGGTTACCATCTAAGATAGTAACCAATTACTATCTTTTGAGAGATTCCATGTCACGAACTCGTCATCTGCCCTCCCAAGAACGCAAGGAACTGACCGTGCGTGCCGTGGTGGAGCTATGCGGTGAACAGGACCCGGCGCGTATCACCACCGCCTCCATCGCCGAGCGCATGAAGGTGACTCAGGGGGCGTTGTTTCGTCATTTCACCGGCAAGGAGGAGATATGGCAGTCGGTCATGGCCTGGATCGCCGAGCAGGTCATGCAACGTCTCGAAAAGGCTGTCGCCCGGGCCGAGACGCCGCTGGCGATCCTGGAGGCCATGTTCATGGCGCATATCGGCTTCATCACTGAGCACCCGGGGGTGCCGCGACTGATGCTCGGGCAATTGCAGCACGCAGAGCCAACCTCCGCCACGCGATTGGTACGCTCCATGCTGGCCAGGTACCGCGAACGGCTCGCGGCCATTCTGTCGAAAGGCAAGGCGAGCGGTGAGCTGCGGGCCGATCTGGATGTCGAGGCGGCAGCCACCCAGTTCATCGGCACGGTACAGGGGTTAGTGGTTCAGTCGCTGATCGACGGCGACGTCACTCGCATCGCCGAACAAGCACCGGGCGCCTTCCTGCTCTATCAACGTGGTATTCAGGCCGGGGAGGGAGCATGAGTTTGTTATCGAAACGTGGTTGGCGTGGACTGCTAGTCGTGTCCGGCCTGGCGCTCGGCATCGGATTGATCGTCATCTTGGTATTGAATCGTCAAGCCCCTTCGCGAAGCGAGACAACAGCCGGCATACCGACCGTGAGCGTCATCGAAGCCAGGCCGCTGCCGTTTCGTATCGAAGCCAGAGGACATGGTGTCGCGCGACCTGCTCGAACCTGGCAGGCCATCGCCAATGTGCCGGGCCGAGTCGTCCATCGCCATCCGCAGCTGGAAGATGGCGTGTTGCTGCCGGCCGGCACGCTATTGCTGGAGATCGATCCTTCTCGCTATCGACTGGACGAAGCCGAGGCTCAGGCCGAACTGGCCAGTCTCTCCGCTGAGCAAGCCGAGTTAGAGATGGAGGCCGAGAATACGGGGCGACTGCTGGCTCTGGAGCGCGAACGTCTGCAACTGGCCGAGCGGGAGCTGTCGCGTATCCGGCGCCTGGCGGATAGCGGTTCGGTGTCGCGTTCGCGCCTTGATGAAGAAGAGCGTGCGACACTCTCGCAGCGCGAGACCGTGCAGTCATTGGAGAACGAACTACAACTCATCCCCTCGCGGCGCCAACGCCTGAAAGCGGAAGTCGAACGGGCCTCCACGCGTCTGGAACAGGCACGCCAAGATATCGAGGATACCCGTTTTGTTGCCCCCTACGATCTGCGCCTGGGCGAAGTCGAGGCCGAGCTACATCAGTACATCAACGCCGGTCAGCGGCTGTTTCAGGCCGACGGCGTGGCTGCTGCCGAGGTCGTCGCCCAGGTGCCGTTAAGTATGTTGCGACGGCTGATGGGGGTGTCAAGGCATTCCGACACCAAGGAGAGCGTACTGGATCTCAGCGAGCGGCTGGACTTTTCGACCATCGATGCCGAGGTACAGTTGGTTGCTGGGGGGAGCGCCCGCTGGCCAGCACGGGTGGTGCGCGTGGCCAGGGGATTGAACCCCGAAACGCGAGCAGCCCAGGTAGTGGTCGAAGTCGAGGAGCCTTATCGGCGTGCCTCTCCTCCTGAAAAGCCGGCCCTGCAACCCGATATGTATGTTCAGGTGCGGCTGTCCATCGAAGCACCGGAGCCATTGCTGGCAATACCGGCGACGTCGGTTCATCACGGAGAGGTCTACCTGGTCGACGGGCAGAAACGCCTTGAGCGTCGCTCGGTCGAGGTCGCTTTCGAACAGCATGACCTGGCAGTGATTGCCTCGGGCTTGGCAGGCGGCGAGACTGTGATCGTGGATGATCTGACACCGGCGATAACCGGGATGGCGGTCGATCCGCGGCGTGATGAGGAACTGGCACAGCGCTTGCGTCAGCGAGCGCTAGGAGAGGCGCCATGATCCGCTGGTTTGCTGGACATCCCACCGCCGCCAATCTGCTGCTGATCCTGCTCTTGGCCATCGGAGCCTTTGCGGCTCCTACTCTCAAGCGCGAGACCTTTCCAGACTACCTGCCTAGCGAAGTCGGTATCGAGGTCGAGTACCGCGGTGCCATTGCCGCGGATGTCGAGGATGAGATCTGTCGTCGTCTTCAAGATGCCCTTAACGGTATAGACTTTCTCGATGAGCTTGTCTGTGTGGCTCAGGATAACCTGGCCAGCGCCACGGCGACCATGGAGGATGAGGGCAATATTGGCCGCTTCCTGGACGACATTTCCACCGAGGTGGATGCCATCACCGATTTTCCCGAGCAGGCCGAACCCGCGGTGGTTCGCGAGCTGCATCGCAGCGATCTGGTGGCGGCGGTGGCGGTCGGCGGCGACATGCCGCTATCCGATCTGGAGGATTACGCCAAGACCCTGGAGGATCGGCTGCTGCGCCTGCCCGGTGTCGCCAAGATCGATATTCAGGGGCTCTCCCAGCGCCAGTGGCAGATCGAAGTGCGTCGCGAGGTGCTGGCCCAGTATGGGCTGTCGGCGAGCGAGTTGTCGGCGATCCTCGCCCGCCAGAACATCGATATGCCGTTGGGATCATTGGAAACCCCACACCAGGATGTCCAACTGCGCTTCACCGACCAGCGCCATACTTTGCGTGCGCTACGAAATGTTGTGGTCGTCTCCGGTGCCGAGGGAGGTGAGCTGACCCTGGGGCAGGTCGCTACCCTGCGGGAGACTCCCGAGCGGGAGGAAGAGAAAATCTGGTTCGATGGCCGGCGTGCTCTGGTATTGGAAGTGCACAAGACGCTGCGCGACGATGCCCTGGACGTGATGGATGCCCTGCAGGCAGTGGTCGAAAGCGAGCGCCGGCGCCTGGACGGCGAGGTATCGCTGACCCTGACCCAGGACATGACCAGCATCGTGCGTGATCGTCTGCAGATGCTGGTTGAGAACGGCATCATCGGTTTCGTGCTGGTAGTGCTGGTGATGAGTCTGTTCTTTCGGCCTCGATTGGCGCTGTGGGCGGTGCTTGGATTACCGGTGGCTTTCCTCGGGGCCTTCGCGGTCATGGGGTTGGCCGGATTGTCGTTGAACATGATCACCTTGGTGGCCTTGCTGATGGCGATCGGCATCGTCATGGATGATGCCATCGTGATTACCGACAACATCGCTGCCCACGCTCGGGAGGCCGCCACGCCGCTGGAAGCGGTGGTCGCGGGCACCCGCGGTGTGCTCCCCGGGGTGCTGTCATCCTTCCTGACCACGGTGGCGGTCTTCCTGCCGCTCTCCTTTCTCGCCGGCGAACTCGGCGATGTACTCGAAGTGCTGCCGGTGGCATTGATCGCCGCCCTGGCGGCCAGCCTGATCGAAGCCTTCTTCATCCTTCCCCACCATTTGAAGGGCGGCATCCCTCGCCTGCAAGCCGAGCCATCGCGCCTGCGCGCCGGCTTCGAGCGGCGCTTCGAGACCTTCCGTGACGGCGTCGGGCGTCTTGCCGATGGAGCGATTCGCTTTCGCTACGCGGTGCTGGGTGGCGTACTGGTGCTGTTGCTGGGGTCCGGGGGCTTTCTTGCCGGAGGGCATATCGGCAGCGAGGCGATGCCGGAGATCGACGGCGACGTGCTCGAGGCGCGTATCCTGATGCCCCAGGGCACGCCGCTTGCGCGAACCGAGACGGTGGCCGCCCAGGTGGTCAAGGCCATGCACGAGATAGACGAACGCTTGTCCCCGGAGCAGCCGGACGAGGAACCCTTGGTGCGCTCCACTCAGGTGCGTTTCAATCACAATCCCAGCGCCCAGGAAGCCGGGGCTCATGTCGCCACGGTGATGGTCGATCTGCTCACCGCGGAGCGTCGCAGTCTGAGCCTGGATGAACTGACCATGGCCTGGCGGCGAGAGATCGGTGATATACCCGGGTTGCAAAGTCTCATTATCCAGGAGCCAGGGTTCGGACCTGCCGGCATTCCGATCGAAGTTCGCCTGCAAGGGGAAGATCTGGAGGTGTTGAAAGATGCCGCCCTGGAATTCGCCGGACATCTGGAAGATTATACCGGCGTATACAACGTCATCGACGATTTGCGCCCGGGTAAACCGGAGAGGCGATTCTCGCTGGCTGAAGGGGCTCATGGATTGGGGCTTTCCGCCCAGGAGGTGGCCGCACAACTGCGAGCAGCCATGCTCGGTGAGATCAGCGATACGCTGCGGATAGGCGAATGGGATGTCGACGTCCTGGTGCGCCACGACCTGGAAGACCGGCAGAGCCTGGACGATCTCCAGGACCTGACGATCCGCCTTCCCGATGACAATCGGGTGCCGCTGAGCGTGGTGGCTAACATTGAAGAGGCACGTGGCTGGGCGCTGATCACTCGTGTCGACGGCCTGCGTACCGTCACGGTATCGGCCAACGTGGATGCGCGTCTCGCCAACGCCCAAGCCATCGTCAATGACATTCATCAGCATTGGCTGGCCGATTTCAAGTCAAACTATCCTGAGGTTGACGTCGCTTTCGAGGGGCAGGTGGCGCGCTCCGCCGAGACCGGTGGCTCGATTCAGCGTGCCCTGTTGATCGGACTGATCGGCATCTTCCTCATTCTCTCCTTCCAGTTCCGAAGCTACAGCGAGCCGCTGATCGTCATGCTATCGATTCCGTTGGCGTTTGTAGGTGCGTTATGGGGTCATGTGCTGATGGGCTTCTACTTGTCGATGCCATCGCTGGTCGGCGCGGCGTCCCTGGCCGGCATCGTGGTCAACAATGCCATCCTGTTGATCCAGTTCATCAAGGAACATCGCCGTGCCGGTATGACGATACACGCCGCCGCCGGACAGGCCAGCCGCGATCGCCTGCGCGCCATCCTGATCTCTGCGACCACCACCATCGCCGGTTTGTTGCCGCTACTGGCCGAGACCAGCGCCCAGGCGGCTGCCATTCAGCCACTGGTGATCTCGGTGGTGTTCGGTCTTTTGACCTCTACCGTGCTGGTGCTGGTGGTCATTCCGGCGCTGTATGTGATCTTCGACGATCTGGGCTGGGCGCGAGTGGAAGATGACATGACCCAGGCAGGAATGGAGGCGAGAGGAGCGAGTTGAGATGTCTCAACATTTCTATCGGGCGCTGCTGCCCGGTGGATGCAAGCAAACCAACGTGCAGTGAGGAGCAGACCATGGGCAAACAACAGACATACCGAGCCATCCTATCGACCGCCGTAGTAGCGTGCCTGGCATGGAGTGGAGGCGTCCTCGCAGCGGAACCGGTAGGCCCGAAGCTGACCGAGAAACTGCGTGGGCTGCTGGTAAAGGAGATGATTGAAATCGAGGCGGCGATGAAGGAGACCTATGGCGCCATCATCCAGGGCAAGCATGAGGAGGTAGCACAGAAGGGGCAGGCCATCCATGACAGCTTCATCCTCGAGCAGTCCCTGACCGAGCAGGACCGCCAGGACCTGAAAGCGGCGGTGCCCAAGGAGTTCCTGCAGATGGACCAGCGATTCCATCAACTGTCGGCGTCGCTGGTCGAGGCGGGGAAACAGAAAAATACTGAAGAGCAGCTCGAGACCTTCAACCGCATGACCGAGTCCTGTGTGGCCTGCCATAGCCGCTACGTGACAGATCGTTTTGAGGGGTTGGGAGACCAGTCGATTCCCATGAACTGGTGAACCGGTAAGCAGAGAGCGCGCTACAGAGGAGTCGCCTTGACCATCAGGCCGTTGAGATGATGGGGCGAAGGTTCCAGGAATGTACCAGGCAAGCTGCCCGGTACCAGCGCCCGTTGAGCTGTTGTCCTTATCGGCTAAGCTAAGCTTTTGAGGGTTTGATTTCAGTTGTGGAGGAATCATGACACGACAAGTGAAGTTGGTGGTTCTGGGCGCCGGCACGGCCGGGCTGACCGCCCTGAGTGAAGCGCGGCGCTATACGGATGATGTGCTGCTGATCAACGCTGGACCCTATGGTACGACCTGCGCACGGGTCGGCTGCATGCCCTCGAAGGCGTTGCTCGAGGTCGCCCATGCCTATGGCCGCCGCGACTGGCTCGGGGAGAGCGGTATACGTGGTACCGATACGCTCGAAGCCGATCTGGCCACGATCATGGCGCATGTGCGCAAGTTGCGCGATCGCTTTATCGCCGGTCCGATCGGCACCGCTGAATCATTGGGCGAGCGCAGCATTCACGGCCAGCCTCGCTTTCTCGATCCCACCACCCTCGAAGTGAACGGCGAGCGGATTCAGGCCGAGACCGTGATCATTGCCACCGGTACGCGTCCTATCCTGCCGGAGGCTTGGCGCGCTCTCGGTGATCGCGTGGTGACCTCCGACGATGTCTTCGAACTCCAGGCGCCGGGGCGACGCCTGGGCGTGGTCGGACTTGGCCCGATCGGTGTGGAACTAGGACAAGCCTTCGCTCAACTCGGTTGCGAGGTGCATGCCTTCACTCGTGGATCCAGCGTGGCGGGTCTGAGCGACCCGGATGTCAACGCCAGCCTGCTCGACGTGCTCAAGGGTCAGATGTCCGTCACTACCGAGACGGATGTAACGCTCCGCCAGGGCGACAAGGGCGTATTGATGCAAGGTGGAAGCCGAGAGGTAGAGGTCGACTGGGTGCTCGCCTCCCTGGGAAGGCGGCCCAACGTCGAGGGGCTGGGTCTCGATAACCTGGGCGTGGAACTCGACAAGCGAGGTGTGCCTCTTTTCGATGCGTCGACTCTGCGAATCGCCGATCTACCGATCTATATCACCGGCGATGTGAATGGGCTGCGCCCGCTGATGCACGAGGCGGCAGACGAAGGGCGCATCGCCGCCTATCACGCCCTACATCCCGAAGCCGAGTGTCTCAGCCGGCGCACGCCTCAAGGAATCGTCTTCACCGAGCCCGGCGCCGGGCATGCCGGGCTGACCCGAGCGGAGCTGCCGCAGAGCGGCGTGGTGACCGGCAGCGTCGACTTCGATCAGCAGGGCCGAGCGCTGATGGCGGGACGCAATGCGGGGCGCCTGCAGCTATACGCCGACGAGCGTGATGGGCGCCTGCTCGGCGTGGAGATGGTGGCCCCAGACGCGGAGCACCTGCTGCATCTGCTGGCCTGGTCGATTCAGCAGGAGTTGACCGTCGAACAGCTGCTCGAGATGCCGTTCTATCATCCGGTTGTCGAGGAAGGGCTGCGCACCGCCTTGCAAGCTGTTCGTCGCGAACTCGGCAAACGGCGCACCCAGCCCGATCTGCCGCTGTGTCATGAGCCGGCGGACTGGGCGCTGGGCTAACCGTTTGCCGAACTTGATGAATCTTCGAGGAGACACCTCGAGGCGCAGTTCAATAGACGTCTTCACGATAGCGCCCCTGGGCCTTGAGCGTTGCCACGTCCATGCCCAGCGGCGCAACGACCTCGTTCAGCGCCGCCATGACGCTTGCTGCCATGTTCCGGCCACCGCAGACCAGAATCTGTGCACCTTTTTCGATCAGCCGGCGTAGTTCCGGACCATTCGCGATGAGCTTGTCCTGCACATAGGCACGTTCATCGACGCGGGAGAATGTCGTGTTCAGCCTCGTCAGTCGCCGGTCCTCGAGATAGGTGCTCAGTTCAGGCTCATAGAGGAAGTCGGACTGCGGATTGCGACCGCCCCAGTAGAGGTGCATGGGGTGATGCGACGTGTTGTGGCGGATAAAACCGACCAGCGGCCCGATGCCGGTGCCTGCGCCGATCAATACCACCGGCGCCTTGCCGGAAGCGGGGCGGAAGTCCGGATTGGGCTGGATGAAGGCCTCGATGGTGCCGCCTATCGGCAGCGCATGGAGAAAGCCCGAACACAGGCCATCGGGATGATGACGCACGCAGATCTCCAGCATGCCATCCTTCGAGGCGGAAGCCAGGGAATAGAAGCGTGGCACCTGGCTGCCCGGCGGCAGGATGCCGACCAGGTCGCCGGCCTCGAAAGGCGGCAGGCCGGTGCGCCCCAGTAAACGGCTCAGCAGGCTGGCCTTTCCTCCATTTTCAGGCACCTTGAAACGCAGCACGGCGGTGGGGGCCTGCACCTCGGCGCCGTAATCGACCCGCTCGACAAGTTCCAGCGCGGTGGTGCGTGGCCGCACCGGGGTATGGACCAGCGTCAGGTCAATACTGAGCATCTTGCCCAGGGCGTTGCCCCAGCGGGTAAACTCCTGGGTTGACTGCCGGTCGATGGTGTCGAGCGGCAGCAGCCGCGGCCAGCCCCTGGCGGCAAGCGTCGAATCGACTTCCTTCGCGAACCCGCAGAACTGCGGGAACTGCCGGTCACCGAAGCCCAGCACGGCGACCGGGAGCTCCGGCGCCTTGGTGATCTTCTCGAGCCGCTCCAGGAATTGATTGGCCGAGGCCGGTGCATCGCCATCTCCGTAGGTCGCGGTGAGGATGAACAGCCGTTTCGCGCTACGATAACGCGGGGCCAGCTGGTTCATGGGGGCGGTATGCACACGATGGCCCGCCTGGACCAGACTGTCGTGCAGGGTCCTGGCGAAGCCCCAGGTCGTGTTGCCTTCGCTGCCGACGAGGATCACGCCATCCGCGGCGTTCGGCCCGCTGTTCGCGGAAAGCTTCGGCTTGGACCGCTGGCGTTTCCACCAGATCGTCATGCCGGTCACGGTCATCACCGGCACCGTCAGTGCGGCCAGGCCCAGGATCAGGCCAAGCCACCAGAGGCCTTCACCGGTGTGAAGCATATAGATGAATTCATAGAACTTGTGGGTGGCGTCATGGGGCTGGTAGGAGAGCCACTCGCCGCTGGCCTGATCGATATAACCGGCACCCTGGTCGGTACCCAGGGAGACCATGTCCGTGGGATCGTCCGGGTAGGGGTAGACCAGCTCTCGCAGGTCGCTTAAGTCCGTTGCCTGTAAAACCGGCAAGGTGTCAATGGCGGCGGGTGCGCCACCGCTGACCTCCAGCGGGAATTCGGGCTCGGCCTCCATTCCCTCCGGGGCCAGGCCGAAGGTGGTGGCGGACAGATAGGACCCGGTCAGCCCTGACAGCAGCAGGCCGAGAAGTGCCGCTCGGCCGAGCTCGATATGCAGCCGCTGGCTCAGGGTGCCGCGCACAGGACGCAGCAACTGACGCCATCCGCCCAAACGAGTCGCCAGCAGCATGGCACCAGAGATCGCCAGCACCACCATCGCCAGGGCCGAGATGCCCGCCACCGCGCGACCGGACATGTCAAGCAGCAAGGAGCGGTGCAGGTTCTTTACCCAACTCGTGAACGACGATGGCTCATAAGGGGCGACGGCCTGCCCGGTGCGTGGATCCACCCGATCGGCTCCCACCTGACCGTCTCGAGTGTAATAGACGATGAGGGTGCCCGAGGGCGTGCGCTCGATCTGCTCGGCCCCCGGGTAATGCTCTGCTACCTTGCCCGCCAGCTCGGCGACGCTGATCTGCCCAGCGGCGGGAACCACGGTCCCCGCCCGCTCGAGGGCCGGATCGAGCGACAGGATCGCCCCGGTCACCGTGAGAACGATGACGAACAGCGCTGCGATCAGGCCGGGTAGCGAATGCAGCTGGCGTAGCATGGTATCTGTGCTCCTTGTTCGATCGGAATCAGAAGGTGTAGTGGAACGACTGCACGTAGCCGCGTCCGGAGACCGGCTGGCCCGCGCCCTCGGTGGTCAGTGGCACGACGATGTCGGCACGATTGTCGCGCATGTCCTCGACGGCGGTATCCACGCGCACTTCATATCCTGCATCGATCTGCTCATCGGCAATGTCGAGGGTGATATTCAGGGCGCGGCCGCTGCCGACGCTGGCCCCGGTCAGACCGTCATATTCACTGCTGCGCTGACCGCTGCCTCGCGCCCAGTCCCGCAGGTGCTTGTAATATTTCGACTTCTCTCCGGCGATCCAGAGCGTATTCTGGTACTGGCCGTCGGCGTCGGTAAGATAAAGCGCCACATAGGCGCCATCGCCGCCGTAGCTTTTCAGCTCGGTGGTGAAGGTCACTTCGCGTGCCTGAGCGAGGGCCGGCAGCGTGATGGCGGCGGCAAGGCAGAGGGCAAGAGCAAGGGCAGTGGTGAATTTTTTCATCGTTTGTCTCCGCTGAATAGGCTGTCGGGTATTACCGCGTCCTCCGCGTACTCGATTTCCAGCTTGCGCAAGCGCAGCGATGCCGGGGAATAGTCAGCCTCGACCTTATTGCCATCCGGATCGAGGCCCTTGACCTCATAGCAGCCGTCATCGATCTTGATACGGCGCACCTGCCAGCCTTTGGCCTCTAGTTGCTGGCGTAGGATTTCACGAGGTTGCCAGTCGGCGACCGGGTCCTTGCAGTCGTGGTCTGCTTGAGCGGCGGGGGCGCTCAACAAGGTACATAGCGTGACGGTTGTAATAAGGGGGATGTTCATGATCTTCTCCATGCAAGATTCGCTGTCACTGTAGCTCGTTATGCTGACAACAGACTGAAGCGGCTGCGCCCGGTGGAATGTGCGGATGATCCAATCTCATTCAGGTGGCCGTCAGGTCGATCCGTTAGTCTCGGGGTATCGATGGCGTCAGGAGAAAGGGAATATGCGCATATTACTGATCGAGGACGCACCCACCTTGGGCGAGGCGGTGCGCGATCAGATCGCCGAGGATGGTCACGCGGTGGACTGGATGCAGACGCTTGAAGAGGCAAAGGCGTGTCTTGCGACCACTGCCTACGATCTTCTTCTGCTAGATCTACTACTGCCTGATGGAAACGGGCTCGATCTACTGAGGCGCTACCGCCGAGCCGGAGACACGACACCCGTCATCATTCTGACCGCCCGGGATCAGATTTCCGATCGTATCGCTGGATTGAATGCCGGCGCGGACGATTATCTCGTCAAACCTTTCGACCTGTCAGAATTGTCAGCGCGAATCGCTGCCGTGGCGCGACGTTACACGGGCAACCCCAATCCACTGATTCATGTGGGCGAGCTGGAGATCGATCTGGTTGATCGTTCGCTGCGCCGGGCCGGGCATGTCGTCGAACTGACGGCTCGGGAATGGGCGCTGCTTGAGGCGCTCGTGCAACATCCGAACGCGCTGCTGTCACGATCGCAGCTCGAGGATCGCCTGTATGCCTTCGGCGCGGAGATCGAAAGCAATACCGTCGAGGTGCATATCAGCCGCATGCGCAAGAAGCTGGGGCGCGCCACGATCGAGACGGTACGCGGCATGGGCTACCGGCTGGGGCGAACATGAGCGAGACGATCAGCCTGCAGCGCCGTCTCGGGGTTGGCCTGACCCTTGGTGTGGTGTTGCTCTGGTTGGTTGCAACCACACTGACAGTGTTCATCGTGCAGCATTCCATCGACAGAACCCTCGACAGCTCTCTGGAAGAGACCGCGCAGCGCATCTTGTCCCTGGCCGTCGTGGAGATATTCAGCCGGGAAGAGTCCAATCTGCTTCAACAGGTCGCCTCTTTGCGCCCCCATGAGGAATACATCACCTACCTGGTGCGAGGAGCGAATGGTACGCCCTTGCTCATATCCCATGATGTCGATCTGTCCGTCTTTCCCGAAACGCCGCAGACGGGTTTGCGCAGTACCACGACACATCGGCTTTACGGCACCTCGGCGGTCAGCGATACCTTCTTCATCGAGGTTGCCGAACCCTTGACCTATCGCCGTCAAGCGACCCGGGAGATGCTGGCGATGCTGCTGTTGCCGTTGGCGGTGCTGGTACCGCTCAGCCTGATCGGCATCTGGTGGTTCGTGCGCCACAGCCTGGGTAGCCTGCTGGCCTATCGGCAGGCACTCGAGGCGCGTAACGCTGGAGATCTATCACCGGTCGAGGCTCAGCGCCTGCCGGCGGAACTCGTGCCCATCGCCGAGGCGGTGGATCAGTTGCTGGCGCGGTTGCGCCGCGCTCTGGAGGCGGAACGCAGCTTCACCGCCAACAGCGCCCATGAATTGCGCACGCCGTTGGCGGCATCTCTGGCCCAGGTGCAGCGCCTGCGCCGTGAAGCGCCACCGGGGCCGCTACAGGATCGGGCCGGGCGAATCGAGGACTCGCTACGTGAGCTGTCCCGATTGTCAGAAAAACTGATGCAGTTGGCCAAGGCCGAAAGCGGAGGACTGCTGGCCGAGACGCCGCAGAACGTTCTGCCGATCGTCGTCCACGTCGTCGATGACTTTCGACGCGTCTTCGGGACGCGCCTCGAGCTGTCGTTGCCCAGGAAAGAGCGAATAGTCTCGTCGATCGATCCGGATGCCCTGGCGATTCTGCTACGCAATCTGATTGAAAACGCGCTCAAGCACGGGCAGCAAGATCAATCCGTCGAGGTCGCCGTGTCGAACGAAGGCGTATTGCGGGTGATCAATGCGGGGCCGGTGGTGCCCGCAGAAGATCTGTGTCGACTGACGGATCGCTTCACCCGGGCGAATACCCGGGCCGGCGGCTCCGGCCTGGGGCTCGCCATCGCCCATGCGATCGCCCTGGGGGCCGGCGTCTCTCTGGCGCTTATCTCTCCTGCAACAGGCCGAAAAGACGGGTTCGAGGCGAGCCTGCGGCTACCACGCTGAGCTCCCCTGACCAATATCAACGGCATGCTGTTGAAGCGACAAATGCTCGACGCCGACCAATTGATCAGGGTCAAGAAATGGGTCGCCAGAATGGAGGCGCTAATAACTAAAAAGCGAGACGATATGCCCGGCGCAGGAGGTTCTATCTCTACCTGCGCCTGGCACCGTCTTCCATCGGCTTAAGCGATGTTCGAACCCGTCACTCGACGGTCAAGATCATCTTGATGGCTTTCTCCTTTGCCGCATCGGTGAAGATATCATAGGCCTTTTCGATCTCGTCGAGCTTGAAGCGGTGGGTCACCAGCTCTGCTGGCTCTACGTCGCCGCTTTCTACGGCACGCATCAGTACGGGGATGGTGTTGGTGCTGACCAGGCCGGTCCGCAGAGTAATGTTCTTGATCCATAGGTCCTGCAATTGGAGATCGACACTCTTTCCGTGCACGCCCAAATTAGCGATGTGTCCGCCCGCCCGAACGATCTGCTGGCAGACATCGAAGGTTTCGGGAATGCCCACTGCTTCCATGGCCACGTCGACACCTTCGCCATCGGTCAGCGCAAGAATAGCCTCGACGGGATTACTGGAAATGACATCGGTGGCGCCAAGCTGTTTGGCCATGGCCAAACGATTCTCGTCGGGATCGACCATGATGATGCGCGCCGGAGAGTAGAAACGCGATGTCATCAGCGCCGCCAGGCCGATGGGGCCGGCGCCGACGATGACCACCGTGTCGCCCAGCTTGACCTCGCCGTTGAGGGCGCCAATCTCGTGACCGGTGGGCAGGATGTCGCTGAGCATCACCGCTGCCTCCCGGTTCATGTCATCGGGTAGTGGAAACAGGCTGTTGTCGGCATGGGGAGTGCGTACATATTCGGCCTGGGTGCCGTCAATCAGGTGGCCGAGAATCCAGCCGCCGTCGCGGCAGTGGGCATAGATGCCGCGCTTGCAGTAGTCGCAGCGGCCGCAGGAGGTAACGCAGGAGATCAGCACCTCGTCGCCGACCTTGATATTGCTCACGCCGTCACCGACTTCTTCCACCACTCCCACGCCTTCGTGGCCCAAAGTACGGCCATCCTCCACGGCGGGTACATCGCCTTTCAGAATGTGCAGGTCGGTGCCGCAGATGGTGGTATGGGTGATGCGCACCACCGCGTCCGTGGGCTTCTCGATGCTTGGACGCGGCTTGTCCTCCCAACGGCGCTTGCCGGGGCCGTGAAATACCAATGCCTTCATGATGCTTCCTCCTTGAGGATTAAAAGCTGCAACTGGCAGTCGATGCCAAGTACTACCAGGCCAGGGTGGCATGGGTCGTCTAGGGCACTCTTGATTCACATCAAGGCAAGGATTGATCAATTAGTTAAATTATAAAATGAGCGGGAGATTCCAAGCGCGAGCTCACAATCGTGACGAATTGGTTAGTTGCTCGAAGACTTTGATCTTCAGCTTCCTGTAAGGCGCGTATACATCAATGCAGGGACAAGGTGGTTCATCAAATGAACAAGGGAGATCAGCATGCAAAAGCGAAGCCTGGTACTGATGATGGCTGGAGTGGTAGTGGCAGGGGCGGCCTTGGCCGCCGAGGATGAATTGATGAGCCGCGCCCAGGCGCTGTTCAAACCAATTCCGGAGCAGCCACCGGAGATGGAGGGCAATCCCAGCACGCCTGCCAAGGTGGAGCTTGGCAAGATGCTCTATTTCGAGCCGAGGCTGTCGAAAAGTCATGCCATCAGCTGCAATACCTGCCATCTGGTGGGGCTCGGTGGCACCGACATGCTTGAAACCTCCATCGGGCATCGCTGGCAGGTGGGCGGGCGCAACTCGCCCACGGTGCTCAACGCAGTATTCAATACTGCCCAGTTCTGGGACGGGCGCGCCGCGGATCTCGCCGAGCAGGCCGGGGGGCCGTTGATCAACCCGGTGGAGATGGCGACCACGCACGAGCATGCGGTGGAAATGCTTGAAGGTATTCCCGGTTATCAACCGGTTTTCGAGGAGGCTTTCCCGGACGCGGAAGATCCCATCAATATCGATAATGTGCAGGACGCCATTGCCTTGTTCGAGGCGACGCTGATCACGCCCAATGCGCCTTTCGACCAATATTTGAAGGGGGACGCCGACGCCCTGAGCGATCAGCAGAAGACCGGGCTCGAGCTGTTCGTCAACAAGGGCTGCGCCGCTTGTCATAGCGGCATCAATCTTGGCGGTGATCAATATCAGCCCTTTGGCGTGGTGGAAAAACCCGGTGCCAATTTCCTGCCGCCGGAAGACAAGGGACGTTTTGCAGTCACGGAGTCCGCTTCCGATGAGTACGTCTTCAAAGTGCCGAGCCTACGCAACATTGCCCTGACGCCGCCGTATTTTCATAGCGGCAAGGCCTGGGACTTGAAGCAGGCCGTGGCGGTAATGGGGGTGGCGCAACTCGGGTCCGAGTTGAACGACGAGGAAGTGGAATCGATCACCGCGTTCCTGCACAGCCTGACCGGCGAGCAACCCCGGCTGGAATATCCCATCCTGCCGCCGAGCACGGCAGATACGCCGCGTCCGGAGCTGGGTATCGATCAATAGCTTGAATCACGGCGTGGCGCGTCATCATGCCACGCCGTCTTGCCCGGAAAACAGAAATCCAAAGACGGAGCACAACCACCTGCTTATCAGAACCTTGAACAGCAAAATAAGGAATTAATGATCGATATCCCGAGTGCTCATTATCCCCCTTCTTTTTTTATATTCCTGCGATCTTCCTGAGACATGGCTTGTCGTGCATTTTTCTTGAAGCACCCCACTAAAAATTTTCCATTTTAAGCCTCCTGTAAGGTCGGGCTGCCACCATGACGACATGCCGATTCGGCATGTACCCGAAAAAAGCAATCAAGACCGTGAAAAGGAGAGTCGATATGCAAATTCGTTATGTGCTGGTTGCCGCCGCCGCCCTGTCGTTTGCCGGTGTCGCCGTTGCTGCCCCTCAATGCACCGATGCACCGGAGTCCGAATGGATGAGCGAGGACGCCATGCAACAGCAGCTTGAGGATCAGGGTTACCAGATCGATCGATTCGTCGTTACCGACACAAACTGCTACGAAATCTATGGAGAAGACAAGGAAGGCGTGAAGGTCGAAATCTACTTCAACCCGGTCAACGGCGAGGTCGTGGAGGAGCATCGCAATGACTGATAACGGGGAAACCAGCACTGGGGCCCGGGATGATCGGGTCAAGGTCTGGGACCCGGCGGTGCGTATCTTTCACTGGAGTCTGGTGACGGCATTTGCCGTCGCCTACTTCACCCCGGATAGCAATCGTGATGTCCACGAATGGGCCGGCTATGTGGCATTGGGTCTGGTGGCTTTTCGCTTGATCTGGGGCGTAATCGGCAGTCGTCATGCACGTTTCAGCGATTTCGTACCCGGGCCGGCAAAGCTGGCGAATTATGTGCGCCAGATGATCCGAGGCCAGGAGCCGCGCTATCTCGGCCACAACCCCGCGGCGGCGATCATGATTCTTTTTCTGCTCATTGCCGTCGGCGTGATCGGCGTCAGCGGCTGGCTGCTGACCACCGACTGGGGCTGGGGCAGCAAGACGATCGAGGAGATACATGAAATATCGGTGAACGTCACGCTCGTGGCCATTGGGCTCCATGTGGCTGCGGCGATCTATGAAAGCTTTCATCAGCGAGAGAATCTGATTCGTTCCATGGTAACCGGCTACAAGCGGCGTTGACCAATGCCTTCTTATGAACAGGAGCTGCTTGAAGGATATCGAGAAGTAGCGGCAAGCAAGGCTTGTTGTTTGAACATTATATAGGGGGGTGGGCAATGAATTATCGGGACACTCAGCGGCGTTACGGCGTCGTCAGTCTTTTATTTCACTGGACGATGGCGCTTCTTGTCATTGTCCAATTCATGGCGCTCAGTGGTTACATCAACGATGGTGATCACTGGATTGGTAATACCATAGTGCCTTGGCATGTGGATGTCGGTTTATTACTGCTTGTGCTCGTATCACTTAGAATCATCTGGATGCTGAGCCAGCGACAACAGCGTCCCGAAGTACATGGTCAGGGCGCCATGCAGCTTCTGGCTAAAGGCGGACATTTTCTGCTCTATGCGTGCATGGTGCTGATGCCGGTGACAGGTATTCTACTCATGGTGGGAGGAGGTCACGGTCTTGGATTCCTGGGCATCGAACTCGTTGCCGAGAGCGAGAAGAAAATTTCCTGGGCCGTTGCATTGGGCGAGTGGCACGCCCAGATTTCCTGGCTGTTCGTTGCGCTGGTGCTCGGTCATTTCGCGGCGGCGCTTTATCATCACTTCGTCAAGCACGACGATACGCTCTTGCGCATGACGACAAAACGTTTCGAGCAAAGCTGAATCTGGGGCCCGCCCTCCAGGCGGTTTTCAAACGTTTCGCAAACAGGATATTCGGCAAGCAAGTACGACAGGTATCTGGCGAGACAGGCCGTCCAAGTAAAGATCAAGTGTCATATGGTTGCCGTGCAATAACCAGCGCCACTGCCTTTCCGGGGCAGTGGCGCTGGTTTTTACCTTTACAGCAAGCGTTATTGCTGCAATACGTAGGTGCCCGGCGCATCCGCGATAGGCGAATAATCCTGGCCGCCCATCTCCGGTGGCGCAACCTGTTCCTTGGCGGAACGCTCCACCAGCCAGGCTTGCCATACCGGCCACCAGGAGCCTTGTTGACGGGGGATCGTCTGTTGCCAGGTATCCGGGTCGATATAGCTTTCCCTTTCCTTGCGCGTTTCGACCTGGTAGGTGCGACGCGGATGCCCGGGTTCGCTGACGATGCCGGCGTTGTGACCGCCGCTGGTGAGCAGGAAGGTCACTTCCTCCGCATCGGACAAGAGGTGGATCTTGTAGGCAGAGCGCCAGGGGGCGACATGATCGCTTTGTGTTGCCACGGCGAAAAGCGGCACGTTGATATCGGTGATGGCGATGGGTCGGTCGCCGACGATGTAGCGCCCGGCTGCCAGGTCGTTGTCGAGATAGAGCCTTCGTAGATACTGGGAGTGCATCTGATAGGGCATGCGTGTCAGATCGGCGTTCCAGGCCATCAAGGCGATCATGGGCTGGCGTTCTCCCAGCATGTATTCGCGCACCATTCGCGACCAGACAAGATCGTTGGAGCGCAGCAGCTGAAAGGCGCCAGCCATCTGGTAACCACCAAGATAGCCTCGTTCCTGCATCATGCTTTCGAGGTAATCGACTTCGCTTTCGGTGATGAAGAGCGACAATTCACCGGCTTCGGTGAAGTCGACCTGGGTGGCGAGGGTGCTCATCGAGGCCAGGCGATCATCGCCGTCCCTGGCCATCATGGCGGCCTGTATCGTCAATAGCGTGCCGCCCAGGCAGTAACCCACCGCGTGGATCTTCTGATCGGGAACGATGGCGGATACCACATCCAGCGCCGCGGCGGGACCGAGCCTGCGATAGCTGCCCATGCCCAGGTCTCGATCTTCCGAGGTGGGGTTGCGCCAGGAGATCATGAACACCGTATGACCCTGGTCCACCAGATAGCGCACCAGGGATTTCTCCGCCGTCAGATCAAGGATGTAATATTTCATGATCCAGGCGGGCACGATCAGTACCGGCTCCGCGTAGACCTTCTTGGTGGTCGGGGTGTACTGGATCAGTTCGATCAGGTGATTGCGATAGACCACCTTGCCTGGGGTAGTCGCAAGATCTTCACCGACCTTGAATTGCTCTGCACCCACCGGCGGGCAGCCAGTCAGCCGTCGTTCCCTATCCTCGCAGAAGTTTTCCCAGCCGCGCACAAAGTTCATGCCGCCCTGCTGTATGGTCGCGTCGATCACCTCCGGGTTGAGCCAGGGAAAGTTGGAGGGCGACCAGCGATCGAGCATCTGGCGACCAATGAAGGACACCACGTTTTCGGTGCTTTTCGACAGTCCATCGATATTGGTGGTGGCGTTTTCCCACCATTCTTGCTGTAGCAGAAACGATTGATAGATAAAGTTGTAGGGCCAGCGGGACCAGGCTTCACCGGAAAAACGGTCGTCCTGAAGCGTCGGCTCGATGCAGGGCTGAGTGCCCGTGGACATGTTGGCTCGGCGAATATGGCGCAACAGGTGCTCGACCTTGAAGCCCACATCCTCGGCCAGTTCCATCTGCTTGCCCGGGGACATGGCGAGATGGGCGAGCCACTCGTAAATCACCGTGGAGACACCGGCCGGCGTGATGCCACCGGTCAGGGTGGCCATGTTCGCCTTGAAGGCCTGGTCCATCATGCGAGGTGCGTAGCGGGTGGACAGCAGGGACGATGGTTGACGATTCTGATTCATGTCGATCAACTCCTTATCGATAGGCCTCAGGAGCACTGCATCGCTTGAGCGAATGCATGATGTCTCCATGCTGCCAAATAACCTGGATCAGGTCGAATCCTTGGGTGGCGCGCTAAGTTCCAGCCCTACTCCTTGGGCCAGTTTTGCGATCTCATCGAAGTGGCGCCGGTACTCGCTCGAATCGAGCACCGCGTAGTTGAGGTTCTTCATCTCGCTTGCCAAGGCGGTGAAGTACTCCCGGATGGCCTCTTTATCATCGAAGGCATACTCCGAACTGACCAGCGGATAGATCAACGCCAGGCTCCGCCGTTGGCGTTCGGCAGACGTGCTGCCGTCCACGTCGTCGAAGGCGTCCTGCTGCAAGTAGACCAGGTCGAGAAAGCTCGCCTTGTGATAGGTGAAAAAGTCCTCGATGGTGATGCCTTCGTCCCCGGTGACCTGCATCATCTGGTTGACGTCTTCCCCGTCGTGAAGAAGCTTGAGCAGTTCATCGATGCGTGCCGGCCACTCGGCGCCGAGGCGCTCGGCGATGGCGGGCTCGAGCTCCGCCCGGTAGCGGGACCAGGACAGCAGCGGGTCCACCGCCGGATAGAAGCGCTTGTAGGCGCGCTCGGAAGACAGGCCAAGAAACGCCTTGACCGTGCTCAGGGTCGCCTGGGTCACCGGCTCCTCGAAGTTGCCCCCGGAGGGGGAGACGGTGCCGATCAAGGTGAGGCTGCCGCTGTCGCCGGTGTTGTTGCGGATCACGCCGGCTCGTTCGTAGACGCTGCGCACCGCCGAGTCCAGATAGGCGGGATAGGCCTCCTCGCCGGGAATCTCCTCCATGCGCCCCGAGGTCTCGCGCATCGCCTGGGCCCAGCGCGAGGTGGAGTCGGCGATCATCAGCACGTCGAGTCCCATCTGGCGGTAATATTCGCCGAGGGTGATGCCGGTGTAGATGGAGGCTTCCCGAGCGGCCACCGGCATCGAGGAGGTATTGCAGATGATCACCGTACGGTCCATCAGCGAGCCGCCGGTGGTGGGGTCGTTGAGCTGGGGGAACTCGGTGATGGTTTCCACGACCTCGCCGGCCCGTTCGCCACAGGCGACGATGATCACGATGTCCACGGTGGAGTGGCGGGCGATCAGGTTCTGCAGCACCGTCTTGCCGGCGCCAAAGGGCCCGGGAATACAGGCGGTGCCGCCGGTGGCGATGGGGAAGAAGGTATCGATCACCCGGATGGTGGTATCCAGCGGCCTGCTGGGATAGAGCCGTTCGCTGGCGTAGCTGTCCAGCAGGCGCTTTGGCAGGGGGTTACGCACCGGCCAGCGCTGGGCCAGGGTGACCTGTCGCTCGGCGCCGGACGCATCCACCAGTCGCGCTATTGGCACATCCACGGTGAAGCTGCCTTCCTGAATCCAACTGACTTCCTGCTCCCCCCGGGCGTCGAAGGGCACCATGATGCGATGGGTGAAACGGCCTTCCTGCACGGTGCCGAGGGTATCGCCGGCGCGAAGCTTGGTGCCCATACGCACTGTCGGCGAGAAGGACCATTTGGTGGTCCTGTCCAGCGCGCCCAGGTGCAGACCGCGGGGCAGGAAGAAGCCGGAGCGCAGGGCGATCTGCTCCAGAGGGTTCTGCAGGCCGTCATAAATCTGACCAAGCAGGCCGGGGCCGAGGGTGACGGAAAGCATCTCGCCGGTCTGTGCCACATCATCGCCCACAGAAATGCCACCGGTATCCTCGAAGACCTGGACGTCCGCGCGCTTGCCCTGCACCCGTAAAACCTCCCCCTTGAGGCGCAGTTCGTGGTTTTTGCCATCGTCTTTTTGATGTTGGGCGGGAAGAATATAGACCACCTCGTTCTTCATCAGCCCCTTCGAGCGCTCGGTGGCCTCGATGACCACGATGTCGTCTTGAACGCTGACCACTCGGCAGTCGCGATGGACTTCCTGCTTAACAATCATTTTCAAACTCCTGGTAAGAATGGGCTTTTCCGGCGGCAAGCCTTCGCGAGGGCGCTGTAAACCCGTCCCTGGGCGCTACTTTTGCCATCCATGGCAAAAGACCCTCGCTACGCCTTGCCGCCGGCGCCCATTTCAACCGCGGGCGATGAAAGAAATTTTCGGCGATGGCCCTCTTCATTCCCGTTCTCCCGCAAAAAGCGCCCCGTAGTCGCCGAGTCCGCGCTCGATATCCGCCTGTAGCCGACGCTGTGCCGCCTCGGCGTTGTAGCGTTGCCAGGCGGCAATCAGGCGCCAGCGCAGCCAGTAGATGACGACCTCGCGAAAATCGAAACGATCATACCGGCGCGCCCGGGCAAGTCGGCGCCAGCTTTCCTCGATCAACAGCCGTTCCAGCTCCCGGGGACGATCCTGCTCGAGATGGTCTCGGGCCTCGGCGAGCCAGGGAAAGACCGCGCCCACGCCGAACAGCGATACCTGCCAATGGGTGCTGATATGCGCCAGGCGTGGACCAAACCCCCAGGTCTCACCCAGAGACGGCGCAGGATCACCCCGACGACGCCGGCGCAGGGCCGTCACCAGGGTGTGGTGTTCGAGCATCGTCTCGACGAGATCATCCACGCCGTGTTCTGCCAGCAGTGGTGCCGCTTGCCGATAGCGCTGGATATAGGCACCGGTGGAAATGTCCAGGCCCATGTATTGCCAGTCGAACAGGGTGACCAGCATCTGCAGGCTGTCGCGATGGGCCTCGCGCAGCGCCTCGAGGCGATGTTCCAGGCGGATCGACGAGATCGGCAGCGGCTCGCGTCCGAAGGGGGTTGCGGGCAAGGCCGGCAGGCTTGAGAGCAGATCGATGTACTGATGACGCTTAGACATGCCTATTGGTGACATAGCTATTTGACGATACCCTCGAGCATGGCGCGAAAACGTGGTTGCAGATGTGCCAGCAAAAACTCCGACACCGCCTCGTCACTGATATCGAGCTCCATCTCCTGCTCGTGCAGGCGGACGCGCAGGCCGCTGGCATGTTCGCCGATCGAGAAGCGCACGCCCTCGCGCAGCACCTCCCGGGCCTGGGCGACCACGAAGCAGGAGAGCGTGCCTTCCTTGAGCTCCTCCGGGCGACGACGCAACTCTTCGAGCCCCAGCACGTCTCGGGGCAGCATCACTTCCACATCCTTTTCCGCATCCAGCGGCGTGTCGCTTCGGGTCCGGGCGGCGAGTTCGAGGATCAACCGCTGCAACAGGTCTTCCTGGGACAGCGTCTGGCCCACCAGCCAGCGCAGGTGATCACGAAAGCGGTGGGTCAAGGTGGTCTGCATCTCCAGCACGCTGTCCCGGGCAGCCACCCGCAGTGCTTCCTTGGCGGAATTCTCCAGGCGCCTGGCGTCTTCCCGGGCCTGCTCACGCAGCGCCTGGGCGTCCTGTTCCGCCTGTTCGATCATCCAGGTGGCGCGCTTTTCCGCATCCTCCACGATGCGTCGGGCCTCTTCCCGGCCCTGCTCGACCCCTTCACCCCGAAGCCGTTCGATCAGCGACTCGACGCCGGAAGAGGCGCCTTGGGGAGCCGTTTCTGATTGACTCATAGAGTTAACTCCTCGAAATCACTGCGCCGGAATGCTGCCACCGATCACCAGGGCGAAGATGAAGGCGAACACCCCGAAGCCTTCGACGATCGCTGCCGGCGCAATGGACAGGCCGAAGATTTCCGGCTTGCTCTTTGAGCTGTTGATCGCCGAGGCGCAGCAGCTACCTTGATAAACCGCGCTCAACAGCAGCGCTACTCCGGCAAGGATGCCCACGGAGAACAGCCCCGGGGAGGTCTCGATGGTGACCGGGCGCTGCAGGGTGAACATCACCACGATGCCGTAGATGCTCTGGGAGGAAGGCATGGCCGAGAGCCCGATGAAACGGCCATGACCGGACTCGGTCTCGAGCAGGGCGCCAATGGCCGCTTGCCCGGCGATGGCGCAGCCGATGATGCTGCCGATGGCCCCCAGGGCCATGGGGCCGTAAAGTCCCGCCCAGCCCAATGCGATGATCAGTTGCTCCATAGCGTGGTCTCCGTTTTCCTGAATGCTTTGAAGGGATATCCCTCGTCCGAGATGCCCCAGTGATAGAACTCGATGAGATTGAGCCGCAGCCCGTGAACCACGCCGCTGACCACCGCCAATACGAAGTTCAGCGTGTGGCCGATGATCAGGATCAGTACGTAGAGCAGAATGCCGAGGCCGGGATAGGCTGCTGCCGCATCCGCGGCAAGCTGGTTGAAAGTGACCGCCAAAGAGGCGCTGGCGAGCCCAAGAGCGAACAGGCGCAGATAGCTCAGTACGTCGCCGAAGGCCCGGGTCACATCGGTCAGGGCATAGAGCCCACCGCCGACCCGTTTGAGCAGATCCAGCGGCTCGTGGATAGGACGGGTATCCGTGAAAGCGAAGACGGCGATAAGTCCCAGGGCAAGGGCAAGCCCACCGCCGGGTATGCCGTAATAAAGCATGACCCCTGCCACCAGGCCGACGATCCAACCCAGCGGCGCCAGCATGGCGCTATGGCCCCGGTGGTACCAGGCCACGGTGGCGTTGGCGATGACCAGGTGTGCCAGGCCAATGCCGATCGCCAGCTGCATCATCTGGCCGAAGTCGTTGACGTCGAGAAGCTTGAGGCGTGAAAGCCAGCTTTCCGGCGGCGGGCTCCAGCCGAAATAGCTGCCGGCCAGCACCCCATAGACCAGGGTGAAGCCCACCAGCACGAATCCCAGGGTGCGCACCCGCGTTCCGGCTCGGCTTTGCTTGAGACGCTTTGAAAAGAACAGCATTGCGCCGAGCAGCAGCAGTGCGTAGCCGGCATCCGCCAGAATCATGGCGAAGAACACCGCAAAGGAGAAGAAGATCACTCTGGACGGATCCCAGTTGCGATAGCCGGGCATCTGATAGAACTCCACGATCTCCGCGCCGCCGGCGGTACGCTCGTCGTTGTCGAGCAGGGTGGGAGGCTGATCTTCTGGCCCCACCGGCTCAATGAGCAGGGCGAGCCCCTGTTCTTCGGCAAGACGCCGGATGTTCTCGAGGGCAGTCTGAGGCACCCAGCCCTGCACGGCGAAGATCGCGTCATCATCTCGAGTAAGATGCTGCGCCTGCTTCAGACTCGCGGCGTCGTCTGCCCGAGCTTGATGGCGATGCAGCAGATGGATCCAGCGGGTCAGCGCCTCGCGTTCGGCGACGGCTTCATCGAGGCGTACCACCAGGCGCTGCAGGTCCTCCTGCAGTTGCCGGCGCGGCACGCTGCCGGTATGGGTGCGAGGCACCGGCATGGCATCCGCTGCAGGCTCTTCTGGACTGATGACCGCGATATAGCGATTACGGTTGTCGCGATGTACCTCCTGCCAGGGAAGCTCCACGTCGGCAAGCTGGCGCGCCCGGTAGTTGGGCACCTCGTAGAACCACAGGCGATGTCCGGCGAGGCTTTCCAGGGGCGGAAAATCGAAATCCCCCCAGGGCTCGAGATCCTTCAGGCGCCGCCGGGTGAAATCGATGCTGTCCTCCAGATCCCGCATACGGCGTTGATTGTCCAGGGCGCGTTCGACGATGACCTGATGATCGAAGTCCGGATCGTTGGGTACCTGATGACGCTTGACCGGGCAGTCGAGCAGATAGGCCAGCGCCTTGCGCGTATCGCCGGAGACTGCGCTGGCAGGCGCATCCTGTTTTTCCGGTCCCAGGTCGATCAGGTGCATGGCGCCAAGGCCCTGCAGGTCGCGCAGCGTGGCCTGCTTGCCGCCGTGGCTGCCGAGCAGGGTCATTCGGCTCAGTGCCACGATACTCATGGGCGCACTCCCTGGGCCTGCTTGCGCTTGGCGAGCTTTGCCCGTACCACCGCGGAGCGTTCACCGTCGGCGAGATGGATACGGATGCGGCGAATGTTCTCCCGGGTACGGGGAATCAACACCTTGTCGAACAGATTGACCCGCTGGGTGACCTGCTTGACCGCGCGCTCCAGGCGCCGCAGCCGCTCTTGCTCTACCTGCAGGCGCACCGTCAGCGCCAGGGCTTCGCGCAGCGCTTCCTGATAGCGATCCAGCCAGTGGGGCGTGGTTAGCGCCGGGAAGTCGGCGGGTTCGATATCGACCTCCTCGAGGATCGGAAGATGAACGCCGAGCAGGTTGTGCTCGCGCAGATGCACCTGGGTGACCCGGGCCAGGCTCTTGAGTTTCAGGGTGTCGTCACCGGCCATGGGCAACCGATCACGCACCTTGGCTACCAAGGCGTCCAGCTCGGCCTCGCTTTCCCGCAGCGTCTCCCGGGCGTGCAGGCGCTCGGCGATCAGCTGGCGACGCTTGAGATCCAGAGACGGCAGCAGTCGTTGAAACTGCTGGAGCCGGGATTGCTCCCGGTGCAGGGCCGTCTTGTTTAGCGAGAGTCTTGCCACGTCATTTCCTCAAAACGATCTGCTGCGCGTCGGCCATACTTCGTTAAATCCGAGCGAAAAATGCTCATTTACCCCAGTAAACTGCGCGTTTTCGCTCGGATTTGCCTCGTCTGGCTCTAGCTCGCTAGATCGTCGGCACGTTCTCTTTTCCGCTGACTGTTTTGCACTATCAGCTTGCAGTACCAGCTTGGATTTCTTCCGCACCCCGACGCTTCTTGCCAGGAAAATACTTGTCGATGAGCTGCTGACGCATGACCAGTTCCTTGGGCTCGAAGCATTCCGCCAGGGTCTCCCAGGCCAGATCCAGGGCGCGCTCCAGAGGCAAGGAGACGGATACGTCCATGAAGCGCTTCTCGAACAGATCGCCGAAGCGCAACAGATTCTCGTCGAAAGCGGAGAGCTCGAAGGCCATGGCGCGCTTCTGCTGGGCGTCCCGGGCGCCGGCGTAGAGACGGATCATGGTGTTCATCAGCGCGCCGTGATCTTCCCGGGTGCTCTTGCCGATCACGCGTTGCTTGAGTCGGGAGAGGGAGCCGAAGGGGTCGATCTGGCCGTTGCGCAGATAGAACTGACCCTCTGTGATGTAGCCGGTGTTGTCCGGGACCGGGTGGGTGACATCGTCGCCGGGCATGGTGGTGACGGTAAGCACCGTCACAGACCCGGCGCCGTGGAAGTCGCAGGCCTTTTCGTAGCGCCGCGCCAACTGGGAGTAGAGATCCCCCATGTGGCCGCGATTCGATGGCACCCGCTCCATGCTGATGCCGACTTCCTTCAGGGCGTCGGCGAAGGCGGTCATGTCCGTGAGCAGCACCAGCACTCGCTTGCCTTCCTCCACGGCGAAACGCTCCGCCACCGCCAGGGCCATGTCCGGTATCAGCAGCCGCTCCACCACCGAGTCCGAGGCCAGATTGGTGAACATCACCGTATGGGCGAATACCCCGGCATCGAGGAAGCGCTGTCGGAAGTAGTGATAGTCATCGAAGATCAGACCCATGCCACCGAATACCACCACGTCTGCGTCCGCGTGGATGGCGATGCGTGCAAGCAGAGCGTTGTAAGGTTCACCGGCCACGGAGAAGATGGGAATCTTCTGGCTTTCCACCAGGGTGTTGAAGACGTCGATCATTGGCACGTCGGTGCGAATCATGCGACTCGGCATTATTCGGCGCATGGGATTGACCGAAGGTCCGCCGATATCCACCCGGCGATCCTCAGTAAGCGCTGGGCCGCGATCCATGGGTTCACCGAGGCTGTTGAAGGCGCGTCCCAGCACGTTCTGGGAGCAGGTGACCTGCATGGGATGGCCGAGAAAGCGCACGGATGCCTGAGTGGTCAGGCCGGCGGTGCCGCCGAAGACTTGCAGTGAGACCACGTCGTCATCGATGCGGATCACCTGGGCGAGCACCGTTTCGCCGTCCGCCTTGCGCAGGCTGGCAATGTCCCGAAAGCGTGCCGGGGTAGGCTGATTCCCATCGCCGGTGGGCACACGCACCTGCACGATGCCGCCGACGATGCTGAGGATGTTGCGATAGTGACTAAGAGGTTGTGACATGCCGGGCCAATAGCTCCACTCAAGAGGGCTTTGTCTCGGCATGACTCAAACAACGCTGCCGAGGACAGCGTGAAATTTGTCTAGGGAAGGGGAGCTATATATTTATAACTATTTTGCTAACGATCATGCTCTCCATCTCATCGGAGTGTCAATGAGAGGCGGAGAGACTTGTCGCTTAAACCTGAGATCAAAGCCCGATGCGATGCGCTCGATCGGTGAAGAAGATGCCGCTGGGCGATCCCGCGGGTAGCGTCGCCAATTCCTCGAACGTTTCGGTGTCGTAGACCTTGATATGATCGCTGTCCCGAGCGGAGATCCAGACATTTTCACCGCGCGGGGTGAACTCCATGTGCAGTATCGACTTGCCCGGTGCCAGGGTCTTGATGACCTCGCCGCTCCGGGTATCGATGACCTGAACCACATCGTTATCAGGATGCGCGAAGTTGACCCATACCTGGCGCTCGTCGGGGCGACTCATCACGAACACGGGTTGTCCATGAACCGGAATTCGCTTGGCCAGTGACCAGTCGTTAGTATTCGCTACCAGCACTTCATGACGACCTACTGCCGGGAAAAAGGCTTGATCCCCGGCCAGGGCCCAGCCTTCCAGATGCGGCATCTTGTATACGGGCAGACGTTTCTCGCCGCGGCCATAGTCCGGCAGGATGCGCTCGACCCCTTTCTCGGGATGCCATAAATCGAGTAGCGCCAGGCCATCCTCGCCGAACAACCCTGCGATGTAGTAGCGCCCATTGGGGCTGATCAAGGAGTCATAGGGCTGCTTGCCGATATCCGTGTAGCGCTGTATTTCAGGTTCGGCAGTCGTCATATCCAGCGTCCATATTTCTCCGGCATCAAACAGACTGAAGACGAAATTGTTCCCCGGAACATCCACGAGTCCCACGGTTTTGGAACGCTGACTATTGCCGTTCTCGTCCTGATAAGTGGCAGGAATATCCGCGACCAGCTGCAGATTTTTACTCTCGAAAATCTTCACACCACCGGGCTCGTAGTTGGCGACTGCGACATAATGACCATCCTGGGAAATTGCTCCCCCAATGCTGTTGCCGGACTGGATGACCCGCTCGGTAATCTCACCGGTGAGTAGGTCGACCTTGCTCAGACCGCCATCACGACCGAAAACGAAAGCGTAGCGCGCATCCCGCGAGAACTTGACCGAAGCGTGAGAGAGATCGCCGAGGCCTTCGATACGATCGATGATCTTTCGCTCACTGGTATCGACCAAAGCCAGGCTGCCGGTGGCGCGCTCCACGACCACGCCAAGATCGCCGGTACCGCGTAGCTCAGAGGTGGAATTCAGCGACTGACAGCCGGCTAGAAGGATGAAGACGCTGCCTAGCAGCAATGGCTTGAGAGACTTGAGAGGAGATGTCAATTGCATCGATTTATTCCATGATTTTTTGCGAAAGGCTTGATGTGAAAAGGCTCGGCGTCAAGAAACTCAACGTAAGGTGGAATTATCGTGCTTGAGCTGTTCCGCGATCCAGGCCGCATCCTCTTCCGTGAGTAGGTCCGACCATCCCGGCATGGCGGTACCCGGTACGCCATACAGGATGATGCCGGTAATGGCCTCGGCGCTGTAACGTTCCATTCGCTCCGGCAGCAGAGAAGGGCCGAGTCCACCTCGCAAGGTCATGCCGTGACAAGAACCGCAGTCTTGATAGAGCAGAGTATCGAGTTCGGCCTGCCGGTTCGGCCCCGGCTCCGCAGCGGCAAACAGGGGCAGAAGGCCTAGCGTTATCAGGAAAGACCAGTGGCGATAGGTCATGAAAGGTCTCGTAAGCGCGGTATTTAAAAGAAGTGTTTTTTGAGAATGTTTGCAGTGTTACATCGGCTAACCGAGTGAACCTTGACCTTGATCAATATCATCAGACATGAGGGCTGCCAGGATAATCTCGGTATATGAGAGGAGTGTCCAAGACAGATGTCGATTTGAATTTCACTCCAGTAATGTACCTATAAAGAGGTAGTCTGAATACATTTTATGTAGTCAAGTCAACCTCTCTGCCGGCTCTTTATAAAGGCAGGAGACGCAACTAAACCTCTAACCTTCAATAGCCAAAACAGCCAAACAAGACAATACCCAGGCGGCAAAAACAGTTCTTAACGAGCATGAATGGAGGGGAAAGATGAAATCCACGAGGGGATATCTCAAACCGTTGGTCGTGGCGGTCGCCGCGGCCATGCTGGGCGCCGGCGGCTTCGTCATTGCCCAGGATGACGTGGAGCAAGAAGCCAAACAAGAGGCCAAGCAGGAGCATGGCGGCGATGCCGCTGAGCAAGCTTACCGGGGAGCCGGCGGTTCGCCGCTCAAACCGGGAGACGCCAAAATGGTGACCACGCCTGGTGCACCGGACATGACTCAGGAGAGTTTCAACAAGGCCACCGAAATCTACTTCCAGCGCTGTGCCGGTTGTCATGGGGTATTGAGAAAAGGCGCAACCGGCAAGCCGCTGACCACTGACATCACCCAGGAACGTGGCATCGAGTATCTCAAGGCATTCATTACCTACGGTTCACCGGCGGGCATGCCCAACTGGGGTACTTCGGGTGACTTGACTGATGATGAAGTCGAGATGATGGCCAAGTACGTCATGCACGAGCCGCCGGTACCGCCGGAATTCGGCATGGACAAGATGAAAGAGTCCTGGGAAGTCATGGTGCCTCCGGAGGAGCGACCCACCGAGCAGATGAACGATCTGGAACTCGAGAACCTGTTCTCCGTGACCCTGCGCGACTCCGGTCAGATCGCCTTGATCGACGGTGATAGCAAGGAAATCGTCAAGGTGTTGGAGACCGGCTACGCGGTGCATATCTCGCGCATGTCCGCCTCCGGTCGCTATCTGTTTGTCATTGGGCGTGATGCTGTCATCGACATGGTTGATCTGTGGATGGAGGAACCCACCACCGTGGCCAAGATCAAGATCGGCCTCGAAGCCCGGTCTGTGGAGACCTCCAAGTTCAAAGGCTACGAGGACAAGTACGCCATTGCCGGGGCTTACTGGCCGCCCCAGTACGTGATCATGGATGGCGAGACCCTGGAGCCGAAGAAAATTGTCAGCACCCGCGGCATGACCGTGGACGAGCAGGTCTATCACCCGGAACCCCGGGTAGCGGCCATCGTTGCCTCTCATGAGCATCCGGAGTTCATCGTCAACGTCAAGGAAACCGGCAAGATCCAGCTGGTCAATTACGAAGATCTCGAGGCAGTGAATATCGTCGAGATCGAGGCGGCGCGCTTCCTGCACGACGGCGGCTGGGACAGCTCCATGCGCTACTTCCTGACCGCCGCCAACGAGTCCAACAAGATCGTGGTCATCGATGCCAAGGATCGCGAATTGGAAGCCATCGTCGACGTGGGCAAGATTCCGCACCCCGGGCGTGGCGCCAACTTCGAGGACCCCGAGCACGGGCCGGTCTGGGCCACAAGCCACCTGGGTGATAACAGCATCTCGCTGATCGGTACCGATCCGGAAGGGCATGAGGACAAGGCCTGGAAGGTGGTGCGGACTCTGGAAGGTCAGGGCGGCGGTTCGCTGTTCATCAAGACCCATCCGGAATCCAGCAACCTCTATGTCGATACCCCGCTGAATCCGACCGAAGACCTCAGCCAGAGTGTGGCGGTCTACGATATCGACAACCTTGATGCGGGCTACGAGGTGCTGCCGATCGCCGAATGGGCGGACCTGGGTGAAGGGCCCAAGCGCGTGGTGCAGCCGGAGTATAACAAGGCCGGCGACGAGGTGTGGTTCTCGGTCTGGAACGGCATGGAGCAGGAATCCGCGCTGGTGGTGGTCGACGACAAGACCCGCAAGCTCAAGAAGGTCATCAAGGATGAACGACTGGTCACACCGACCGGGAAGTTCAACGTCTACAACACCCAGCATGATGTTTATTAAGGAAATCCTCCAGCAACAGAGAGGGACGGGCCGCAAGGCCCGTCCTACCAACACCAACAGTGAGCTGTGCCGATGCCTCAACTGATCCGCCGACTCGATGACCGGGACCGCCGTCTGATCGATACGTACCAGCGCGGCTTTCCTGTCTGCGAGCGTCCTTATGCCGTCATGGCCGATGAATTGGGCCTGACTGAGAGCGAACTGCTCGAGCGTCTGGAACGTTTGCAGACACTCGGCGTACTGAGTCGGGTGGGGCCTGTCTTCGAGCACACCAGGGCCGGTGCCAGTCTGTTGGCCGCCGTATCAGTGCCTGAAACACAGCGCGAGGCATGTGCAGAGCTCATCAATCGTGCTCCCGGGGTGAATCACAACTATGCCCGGGAGCATGACTACAACCTATGGTTCGTCATGACCGCCGCCGACGAGGAGCAACTCGACAGGCGGCTCGATCATCTGGAAGCCGAACTCGGTCGACCGCTGCTGCGGCTGCCGATGCTCGAGGGCTTTCATATCGATCTGAGTTTTCCCATTCCTTGGAATGAGCTGGAGATGGCATGACCAATATCGCGCTGAGAAGCAGGGAACAAGTCCCCATTCTGGACTCTATCCAAGAGAGCGAGCAGCAGCTGCGGGCGCTGATCGAGAAAGGGCTACCCTTGACGCCACGGCCCTGGAAGATCCTGGCTGAGCAGTGCGGCATGAACGAAGCGCAGGTCATGGCCACGATTGAGCATTGGCAGTCGGAAGGCTTGATCAAGCGCCTGGGCCTGGTGATCAAGCATCGTCCCCTGGGCATCAAGGCGAACGCCATGGTGGTGTGGAACGTGCCGGACGATCAAGTCGTGGTCTTGGGTCGGCGTCTAGCCGCGGAGCCCGCCGTGACCCTGTGCTACCGCCGTCCACGCCAGTTGCCCGACTGGCCTTACAATCTGTTCTGCATGATTCACGGCACCCAGCGTTCACGGGTATTGGCCGAACTCGATGCCATCGTGACGCGCCAGTCGCTCGAGGCGATACCTCACCAGGTACTGTTCAGTACGCATGCCTATCGCCAGCATGGCGCGCGCTATATCAGTGAATGAACCGACGGGCGAACAAGGGAAGCGATCCATGTCAGCGTCAATAGCAGCCAAACACGACATTGCCGAGCTGGATAATCTTGATCGTCGGATCATCAATCGTCTCCAGGATGGCCTGCCGATCGTCGAGGCACCTTTTGCGGCGGTCGCCGACGAGTTGGAGAGCGATGAACAAGTTTTGCTCGAGAGACTAGCGGGGCTCAGGGAAAGCGGCGTGCTCAGTCGCTTCGGCCCCATGTATCACGCTGAGCGATTGGGGGGCGGGCTGACCCTGGCTGCGATGGCCATCCCGGAAATCTACTTCGAAACCACCGCTGAGTTGGTCAATGCCTTTCCTGAGGTCGCCCACAATTATCGCCGCGAACATCGCCTCAATATGTGGTTCGTGCTGGCGACCGAGACCCCCGAACGCATCGCCGAGGTGATCGCCGCGATCGAAGCCGATACCGGCTATCCGGTCTACAACATGCCCAAGCAGGAAGAATTCCATGTCCGACTCCACCTGCCGGTCTGAGGCACTCGTAGACACCGTGCTCGATGAGCACGATCGTGCCATCGTCCTGGCGACCCAGTCTGGCCTCCCACTGGTCTCCGACCCCTGGACGGCGGTAGGCCAGGAGGTAGGGTTGAGCGCCGAGGAAGTTCGCCGGCGCATGCAGCGCATGCAGGAGATGGGTGTGATCCGACGTATCGCCGCGGTGCCCAACCATTACCGGCTCGGTTACGTGGCCAACGGCATGAGCGTGTGGGACGTCGAGGATGTCGACGTCGATCGACTGGGGCGCGAGGTTGCGCGACACCCCGGCGTCAGCCACTGCTATCGCCGCCCACGGCATCTACCCGAGTGGCCTTACAACCTGTTCGCGATGCTACATGGTCGCTCCCGAGAAGACGTCGAACGTCAAGCCGATGAGCTTGCTGCGTTACTGGGCGGCGCCTGCCGGGATCACCGTATTCTCTACAGCTCGCGCATTCTCAAGAAGACCGGTCTGCGCCTGGCCGAACGTGTCGAGTCAAGCTCGAGCCGCACCTGACGAGGAGAACCTCATGTTTCGAGTAACCCGCTATATCAAGTCCCTACTCGAGCCGACGCCTCTCGGTCCGGCACGAAAGCCACCCGGGCCGGTGGTGATCTGGAATCTGATTCGCCGTTGTAACCTGACCTGCAAGCACTGCTATACGGTGTCTGCGGACATCGACTTCAAGGGCGAGCTTTCCACCCAGGAAGTTCTCTCCGTGATGGAGGATCTCAAGGGATTTCGTGTGCCGGCGCTGATCCTGTCCGGCGGCGAGCCGCTGATGCGCCCGGATATCTTCGAGATCTCCCGTCACGCCAAGTCGCTGGGCCTGTATACCGGGCTTTCCACCAACGGCACCCTGATCACTGAAGACAATATCGCCGAGATCGCCGCCGCCGGTTATGACTATGTGGGCATCAGTATCGATGGGCTGGAGGATACCCACGACGAATTCCGTCGCCGCAAAGGAGCTTTTCGCGAGTCCATGCATGCCGTGGCGCTATGCAAGGCTCATGGTATCAAGGTTGGGTTGCGTACCACTCTGACCCAGCATAACTATGAAGAGCTTCCGCGTATTTTCGAGCTGCTCGACGAGCACGACATCGACAAGTTCTATCTGTCACATCTCAACTACGGCGGCCGCGGTCATCGCCACCGCAAGCAGGACGCCTGGTATCAGATGACACGAGACGCCATGACATTCTTGTTCGATCACTGCCGCAACGAACTCGAGCGCGGTGTCGAGCGGGAATACGTTACCGGCAACAACGATGCGGATGGCCCCTTCCTTCTGCAGTGGGCCGAGCAGCATTTCCCCGGTCAGGCGGATACGTTGCGTCAGCGCCTGGAACAGTGGGGCGGTAACGCCTCGGGCGAGAACATCGCCAACATCGACAATCTTGGAGTGGTGCACCCGGATACCTTCTGGTGGGATCACTCGCTGGGCAATGTGCGCGATAAACCGTTTTCCGAGATCTGGCGCGATACCCAGGACCCGTTGATGCTGGGCATGCGTCAGCGCCCGCGTCCGGTCAAGGGGCGTTGCGGCGAGTGCCAGCATCTGGCGATCTGCAACGGTAATACCCGGGTGCGCGCCTGGAAAGTCAGCGGTGATCCCTGGGAAGAAGATCCGGGCTGCTACCTGACCAACGAAGAGATCGGCGTCGTCGGGCATGACCGACGCATCAGCGCACCGGCGGACGCCATTCAAGCCGTCGAGCTTTAATTTAATAAAAAAGAACGTGACAATGCCGGGGAGAGGCACCATGACGACCACACAAACGCGACGTTTCTGCTATCACCTGACCGAAGCCCCTCTGGCACCGGGCGAGGTCGCCATCGTCGGTGCCGGACCTGGCGACCCAGGGCTTCTGACCCTGCGTGCCCTGTCGCTCCTGCAGCAGGCCGAGTGCCTGGTGTTCGATCGCCTGGTCTCTCAGGATGTTCTGGCCATGGCTCCGCCCAGCGCCCAGTCCTACTACGTGGGCAAGGCGTCGCGTTGCCACGCCATGACTCAGGAACAGACCAACGCCCTGATGGTGAAACTGTCCCGGGAGGGCAAGCGTGTCGTCCGCTTGAAAGGCGGCGATCCGTTCATCTTCGGTCGCGGGGGCGAGGAAGCCGAGTACCTGATCGATCATCAGGTGGCCTTTCGTGTGGTGCCGGGCATTACCTCGGCTTCGGGGTGTTCCACCTATGCGGGCTTCCCGCTGACCCATCGCGATCATGCCCAGAGCGTGACCTTCGTGACCGGGCACTGCAAGGGTGACAACTGCCTGGGCCTCAACTGGGATGCGCTGGCGGCACCGCATCAGACCGTGGTGTTTTACATGGGACTGGCCAACGCTGCGCTGATCAGCCGTGAACTGATGCAGCGGGGCCTGCCCGGGTCGCATCCAGTGGCCCTGGTGGAGCGGGGCACCACCCATGACCAGCGCCAGGTGTTAACCTCCCTGAATGAATTGGTCGAGACCATCGCTCGGGAAGACTTCAAGCCACCTACCTTGATCGTGGTGGGCGAGGTGGTGCGCCTGATGGATACCCTGGACGTCGTTCAGCCGCAGCAGGTCAATGCCGAAACCCATGAAATCGTAGGGGCCGTGGCATGGTAAGACCCAGTCGCGGACGTGGATTGCTGGCGGTAGCGCTACTGGTGTCACTGCCGGTAGTGGCGGGAGAGGCGCCCCGAGAGAGTGCAGACAGCCAGGCGCTCTATCAGACGCATTGCGCTAGCTGTCATGGCATCGATCGGTTGGGCGGCATGGGGCCGGCGCTGCTGCCGGGCAATCTATCGCGGCTCAAGCAGGATGAGGCTATCGCAGTGATTCGGGAAGGCCGCCCGGCGACCCAGATGATGGGCTTCGAAGACGTGTTGTCTTCTGCCGAAAGCGAAGCACTGGCGAAATGGATCTATACGCCACCGGATACCCCGCCGACCTGGAACATGGCGGACATCAAGCAAAGCCAGGTGGTCATGCATCCTTTTGGGTCTTTGCCTGATGAGCCCACCTTCGATGCCGACCCCATGAACCTGTTCCTGGTGGTGGAGACCGGCGATCATCACGTCAGTCTGCTCGATGGCGACACCTTCGATCGCATCGACCGCTTCCCGAGTCGCTACGCCCTGCACGGTGGGCCCAAATACACCCCGGACGGACGCTATGTCTTCTTCGGCTCCCGGGATGGCTGGATCAGCAAGTACGATATTTACAACCAGGAAATGGTCGCGGAGGTGCGCGCCGGCATCAATATGCGCAATATCGCGGTCTCAGGGGATGGCCGTTATGTGATGGCCGCCAACTACCTACCCCATACGCTGGTATTGTTCGATGCCCATAATCTGGACCCGATGAAGGCCTACCCGGTCAGCGATGCCAGCGGCGCGACTTCCCGGGTCAGTGCGGTCTACGCTGCACCGCCTAGAGGTAGCTTCATCGCCGCCCTGAAGGACATCAAGGAAGTCTGGGAAATTCCCTGGCCCGTACCGACCTCACCAGTGGTTTCCACCGGCCACATGAAGGAACCCATCGAGGCCCTGCGCAGCCATGACACCCCCAACTTCGATGTACGTCGTATCACGGTGCCGGATTATCTCGACGACTTCTTCTTCGATCCAGAGTATCGCCATCTCATCGGCGCCGCCCGAGGCGGCCAGGGCGCCATGGTGATCGATCTCGACAGCGGCGATAACGTTGCCGACCTGCCTCTGGCCGGTATGCCGCATCTGGGCTCGGGCGTCAGCTGGATGCTGGATGGGCGCCGGGTAATGGCGATCCCGCACCTGACCAAGGGCGCCGTCTCGATCATCGACATGAGCGACTGGTCGCTGATCAAGACCCTCGAGACCGCAGGCCCGGGCTTCTTCATGCGTAGTCATGAAAATTCACCCTATGCCTGGGTGGACGTCTTCTTCGGCCCCAACCACGACAAGGTGCATGTGATCGACAAGCAGAGTCTGGAGATCGTCGAGACGTTGACACCGGCACCGGGCAAGGTCGCCGCCCACGTCGAGTTCGATCGCGATGGCGAAAAACTGCTGCTCAGCATCTGGGACCGGGATGGCGCGGTCATCGTCTACGACGCCAAGACCCTGAAGGAGCTTCAGCGCATCCCCATGGACAAGCCCTCGGGCAAGTACAACGTCTGGAACAAGACACAGTATGAGGAGGGGACGAGCCACTGAGCAAGACGCTGGCTTGAAGCGGCCGAGGGCTGTTTAGCCACGACGCTTGTCGGTCATGATAAGAAGTATTTATAATGCATTTTAAAGCCGCTTCCCTCGAGAATCCCCCATGAATGAAAGAAGCCTTGCCCAGCCCACTCAATTGACCCGCCTCATGCCGCTGTGGCGGCTGGCGTTTCGCCCGCTGTTTTTGCTGGGTACCTTGTTCAGCCTGCTGGCCATGCTGGTGTGGGGCGGCTTCTGGCACGGCGCGATACTGCTCGAACCCCTGGGTGGCATGATCTGGTGGCATCAACACGAGATGCTGTTTGGCTTCGTGATCGCTATCGTCAGCGGCTTTCTGCTCACCGCGGTACAGAACTGGACCGGTCAGCCGAGTATCAAGGGCTGGCCGCTGCTTGGTCTGGTCATGCTGTGGCTCGCCGGGCGTCTATTGCTGGCCTTTCCCCAGGCCCTGGGAAATCTCGACCCGCTGGTGATTGCCTTGGTTGATCTTGCGTTTCTACCAATAGTGGCATTGATCATGGCGCGTCTGGTGATCCGCGTGAAGCAGTGGCGCAACCTGATTTTCCTTCCGGTGCTGACGATGCTGTTCGTGGCCAATGCCTTGATGCACGCCGGCGTACTGTACGGCGATGGCGAATGGGTGCGCCAAGGCGCCTACCTGGCGGTGTTGTTGATCAGTCAGTTGATGGTCATTCTCGGTGGCCGGGTCATTCCTTTTTTCACCTCCCTGCGTTTGCAGCGTCAGAAACCCCAGCCGATCCCGATGTTGGAAAAGCTCGCCATCGGCAGCGTTGTTGCGCTGGTAGTGATTCTGCTATTGGGGGTTGTGGGACCAGAGGTGCCAGCTGTTGTTACTGCCGTCATCGCCTTGCTGGCGGGTGGTGCCAACCTGCTGCGCCTGGCACGCTGGGAAGGGTGGCGCGCCACGCACGAACCGCTGTTATGGGGGCTTCATGCCAGTTACGGTTTCGTTGCGCTTGGATTTTTGATGTACGGTCTGAGCCATCTAGAAGTGCTGCCCGCCACCCTGGCGATTCACGCCCTGACCGTGGGCGGCATGAGCACCATGATTCTCGCCATGATCTCCCGGGTATCGCTGGGGCACACCGGACGACCCATCGAAACCCTGCCGGGAATTGGTCTGGCCCTTGGCCTGATGCTGGCCGCCGCTGTCTTCCGTGCGCTGATACCGGCTTTATGGCCTCAGGTCACCCATTGGATGCTGAGCTCGAGCATCCTGCTGTGGTGCCTTGCCTATGCCACGTTCCTGATGCTCTACACCAAGCCGTTGCTCAGTGCCCGGGTGGATGGCAAGGAGGGGTAGGACCATAATCGGTTCTCATTTTTGATATCGTGATCTGGACAACATGAGCACTATCACACAGGAAGTTCCTGCCTTCGCCGTGCCTGAACTTCTCTCTCCGGCGGGCACGTTTGAACACATGCGTTACGCCTTCGCCTACGGCGCCGATGCGGTCTACGCCGGCCAGCCGCGTTATTCGCTGCGGGTGCGCAACAACGATTTCGATCTCGCCAATCTGCGTCGCGGCATCGAGGAGGCCCATACTCGAGGCAAAGCGTTCTATGTCGCCTCGAACATCGCGCCCCATAACGCCAAGCTCAAGACCTACCTGCGCGACATGGAGCCGGTCATCGAGGCCGGCCCGGACGCGCTGATCATGTCCGACCCGGGGCTGATCATGATGGTACGCGAGCGCTGGCCGGAGCAGACTGTCCATCTCTCGGTTCAGGCCAACGTGGTCAATCATGCCGCGGCGCGCTTCTGGCAGCGACACGGCATCCGCCGCATCATTCTTTCCCGGGAGCTTTCCCTGGATGAGATCGGCGAGATCCGCCGCGAGTGTCCCGATCTAGAGATCGAGACCTTCGTGCATGGTGCCCTGTGCATCGCCTACTCGGGGCGCTGCCTGCTATCGGGCTACTTCAACCGCCGCGACCCCAACCAAGGCACTTGCACCAACGCCTGTCGCTGGAAGTACAACACCCTGGCGGCGGTGTCCGACGACACCGGCGATCTCAAGCCCGCCCAGGCGGCCCTGATCGAGGACGCGACACGCCCCGGCGAGCTGATGCCCATCGACGAGGATGAGCACGGCACCTACATCATGAACTCCAAGGACCTGCGCGCCGTACAGCATGTGGCGCGATTGGTCGAGATGGGCGTGACTTCGCTGAAGATCGAGGGGCGCACCAAGTCGCACTATTATGTGGCGCGCACTGCTCAGGTCTATCGCCGCGCCATCGACGACGCCCTGGCCGGGCGGCCCTTCGACATGACCTTGATGGACGAACTCGAAAATCTGGCCAATCGTGGCTACACGGAGGGTTTTTATCGCCGTCATGTACACGACGAGTACCAGAACTACGAGCGCGGACACTCCATCGGCGTGCACCAGCAGTTCGTCGGCGAGGTGATCGATTACGATGCAAGCCGGGGCTGGTTGGAGGTCGACGTCAAGAATCGCTTTACCTTGGGCGACTCTCTGGAATTGATGCTACCCGGCGGCAACCATCATTTCACCCTCGAGGCGCTGGAGAATACGCGCGGAGAGACAATCGAGGTGGCGCCGGGTTCCGGGCATGTGGTGCGTCTGCCCCTTCCAGGCGATGCCATCGACCCGGAGCAGGCAGCATTCGGGCTCTTGTTGCGGGATATTCGTTAGCTACCTATTGTACCTGCGACAACCTGTCGGATGGACGAAGTAGAGTGCACATCAGGTAGTATGAAGATACATATAAAAAGCATCATTTCGCCACTTGGCAGCAAGGGTTGCTCACGCTGAGCCAACAAGGGAGGAGACCATGAGAGATACACCATCGGCCGATTGGGACCCACGGGCACCGGACGTTCTTGGCGATCAGATCAAGGCCTACGATGGGATGCGGAAGCGGTGCCCCGTTGCGTACAGCGACTATCTTCAGTGGTCGCTTTTCCGCCATGAGGATGTGATGCGGGCGCTCACGGATCACGAGACGTTCAGTAATACCGCCTCGCGCCATCTTTCCATTCCCAATGCCATGGACCCACCGGAGCATACGCCTTATCGGCGTATCGTCGAAAAGTATTTCACGGAAGAGCACATCCGCGAGTTCGAGCCGATATGTCGGGCCAATACGGCGTCGCTGTTCGATGACTTGCCTCAAGATAGTGAAGTGGAAGTGATGAGCGCACTCGCCCAGCCCTTCGCCGTGCGCAACCAATGCGCCTTCATGGGCTGGCCCGACAGCTTGCGTGAGCCGCTGCGCCAATGGATCGGCAAGAACCATCAAGCCACTCGGGCCGGGGATCGCCAGGGCATGGCCAAGATCGCCCTCGAGTTCGACGGCTACATCAGCGAACAGCTCATCGCCCGCCGGGAGGCCGGGGAGGCGGCCCCGGCGGATGCCACGACTCGGCTATTGCACGAAAAGGTAGAAGGTCAGTGGCTGAGCGATGAGGAGATCGTCAGCATCATTCGCAACTGGACCGTCGGTGAGCTGGGGACCATCGCCGCGAGCGTGGGTATTTTGATCCATTACTTGGCCGAGCATCCCGAGCTACAAGAGGCGCTTCGCCAGGGGAGTGAGGACCTCTCCGACGCCATTGATGAAATACTGCGCATTCACGCGCCGCTGATTTCCAATCGCCGCGTGACCACCCGGCCAGTGACGATCGGCGGGCGCGAGATACCCGCCGGCGAGCGGCTTTCCCTGATCTGGGCCTCCGCCAACCGGGACGAAGCGGTCTTTGGCGACCCCGATGACTTCCAGCCCCAGCGTAACCGCGACAAGAATCTGCTGTATGGCGCCGGCCTGCATGTTTGCCCCGGCGCGCCCCTGGCAAGGCTGGAGTTGCAGGTGTTAATGGAAACCCTGCTGGCGAAGACCCGACATATCGAACTGGCACCCGATGCGACATCGAAACGCGCGCAGTTCCCGGCCAGCGGCTTTGCGTCGTTACCCGTCAGAATACAGCGCAGCTGAAGACATGACAGAAACGGAAGGTACGTCCGGCGATGACCCCCGTCTTTGCTGATTGACGTACCTAAACGCCCTTTCAGAAGATCCGGCTCAAATAGGGCCGCGCTCGTCGCACCATGCTGCGCAGCAAACCGACGAAGGTTATCGCCCAGACCAGCAGGGACACATACAGGAAAATCTTCGGAATGATCCCCAGAAACCCGAACTCCATTGCCCGGGTCATCTGTTCGGTGGCGGCGGCGTACATGCCCAGCGGAAATACCGCCCCCCAGTACGACGGATCGTATTCCAGCGGAAAGCGCTTGATCACATAACGCCAGATGCCCAGCAGCAGAAGCATCGGAACCCACCAGGTCCCGGTGGCCCAGTAGAACACAGTGAAGCCCTTGAGAAACGGCAGTAACGATTCCAGATAAGGCGCGTCTGGGCTGTTGGCAATGAGCAGCGAGCCCGCCAATGTCGAGATGGCCATCGCCCCCATGCTGATCCAGAAGGGGGGTGTCAGATCGCTCGGTGAAAAAGGGAAGAAGTAGTAGCGATAGAAGATCAGCGCGATCATCCAGATATAAAGCATGCCGCCCCATAGCCACATCGACAGCGCCAGAAAGTTCAGCTCCAGTCGATAGGGCTGCGGCCAGTCGGCGGCGATATGAGCGCTGAGCACGGCAACCGCCTGGGTTGCCACCACGGTGAGCAGCCAAGCGCCGTTGATACCCTCCTGCAGGGGCGGCTTGTGCTTCTTGACGGCGAACACGGTAAAAAAGGTGTAGGTCAGCCCGACCCATAGCACGCTGGTCAGGATCCATAGCGCCAGGGCGGCAGTGTAGGCGTGCGCCAGCACGACGAACTGACTGCCGAGTACGGCGGAACTGGCCACCCAGGTGAAATAGCCCGGGCCGCGCGCGTGGTCCAGCATGTCGGCCACGAGTCGCTGGGGAAACCAATAAAGACGCAGACCGTGCAACAGCCACAGTAGGACATAGGCCACGCCGTTGAGGTAGAACAGCAAGCGGGCCACCAGCGTTAGCCCTAGCATGTGTGCCGCCATTGAGATGATCCCGGTCGCCATGACCATCGCAAAATAGGACGGTGGAAGGTCCCAAACGGCGGCCCTGAGCAGGGTGGGCTGGCATGTCTCGTCAGCCATTGATCTTGACCGTCTGGATGTCATGGCAGGCAGGTAACGCGCCGGTGCGTCGCATGCCGCTTCTCATTCCGATTCTCCCTAATGGAACCCAAGTCGATGCTCACACGACTTGGGTCATTCTTGAAAGTACAGGGTATCCTGAAGATAGTCAGTGCGATGCAGTGACGGCCATGATCTCGACGCCAGGTTCTTTCATGACAATCAGGTCAGGCAATGAGCCATCCGGTGGCCTCGAGGGGCTTTTAACCGAGCAGGATGGCGATCAAGGACAATCCCGTTAGAGCAACCGCGTCGGCTAGCAGGATACGCCCGAGAATGGCGCTCTCGGAAGGCCTCCTCTTTTCGACATGGGAGTTTTTCGATTCGACCGCCGTGGTGTGGGCGACCTGGGCGGCCATCATTACCTTTGGAATCGCCGCCATGATGGCCAGCGAAGCGCCGACGTTCTGGAGCGCGACCATGGACATGACGGGATAGCCTATGGCGCTAGCGATCTGTGCCTGGATCGAGACGAACATTGCACTGGCGCCGATGTTTGAACCGGTTAGAAAACCGCCAAGTGCACCCAGCCAAGACGCCATGAGCGGATAGGCCGGTCCCAGCCATGACGCCCCGGTGGCGAGTGCGTCGCTCATACCGCTGGTCACCAGCAACACGCCTAGCATCAGAAAGACGACGGTCGTCAAAGCGACCGATTTCCACTGGTGTAGGACAGGAATGATCAATTGGCTTGCGCGCGGGTAGCCAAGACGCAATAGAAGAGGGGACATGGCACAGGTGATCAATAGCCATGTCGCCGGACTGGATGCGATTCGTTCTATGCTCCCGATGAGATCGAGAGCGCCAAGCGCGCGGGTGGCCAGCAGACCTGAAACGAGTACGCCATAGGGCGCCATATCGCTTACAAGCGTGCACTCCTTATCTTTAGGCACATCGACGCGACGACCCGCCCAGAGTAGCAGGATGGCGATCGCGAATAGACTGCCCAGTACCCCCGCCAGGGGCGTGCCGATGATGTAATTGACACTCCAGACGCCGAACCATAGCGCACCTGCCATGATCAATAAATCAAGCCAGCTGCGCTGGAGCGCCGATCGCCCGAGCCCGAAGCCAAGCGCGGCCGCGCCCATCACCACAAAGACGATGCCCGAAAGTTCCGCGCTGGCCAGTCCCAGACGCTGGAAATCGATGCCCGCCAAGCGTGCTGCCACGAGTGTACCGGGTGCCAGCGAACCCCAGGGTACGATAACCAAGCCGAGCAGGCCGCACACTGCCGCTCGCAGTGGCGGCAGGCCAATCTGCAATAACAGCGGAATCCCGACAATTGCGCCGACACCGAATCCCGTCACCGATTCCGCGAACGGAACCACGCCGAGCACGATGAGTAGCAGCGCGCGCTCTGGCCTTCTAACTCGCGAGATCAAGGCGTCACCAAGCCGCGCTTGGCTACCGGCTGTCGTCAATAATCGATTGAGCAGCAGACCGCCGAAGAGGATCAGCGTCACTTCGACCATGACGTCGACCATCGCGAACTCGGCAGCGACGACTTGATCGATCGGGGTGGGAAACATCAGCACGGTGACGGCCAGCCCGCAACTCAACGCGGCGATGGCTGCATAGGGAGCCGATATTCGACATGCCATCAAGACCAGCGCGGTCAATATCGGCGTTGCCGCCCACAAACTGTTCACCCCCGGGCACCGAATTCATCATGTCGTAAGCGTAGGGATGATGGGCACATCGTTGTATTCCTTGAACAAAGAATAAAACTAATTCATAGAGAAAATAGTACGAAAAGAAAAGGCCGTGTCTCTTCTGATGATCGGTCGGCCGCGATAACTTGCGCTATCCTCGAAGACACAAGACGCTTCGAAGATAAGATAGCGAGATGTGGTGAGGGACATGGTTACCTCGACTATACGTTTTTCGTGACAAGCAGGTAAGGCAATGACGTATCCGTCCGGGCGCACGCTGTCTGAACTCGAACACAATCTCGCAGCCGTGCAGCACCGCATAGTTGTTGCCTGCCGCCGCGTAAACCGCGATCCCATTGAAGTGCGTCTGTTACCGGTGAGCAAGACCGTGGATGAGGAATACCTGCGGCTCGCCTATCAGGCGGGCTGCCGCGAACTCGGTGAAAACAAGGTGCAGGAGGCGCAGCGCAAGGCTGAAGCCCTGGCGGATCTTCCGGATCTGCGCTGGTCGGTGATCGGGCATCTGCAGACCAACAAGGCCAAGCATGTGGCACGTTTTGCCAGTGAGTTTCAGGCACTCGACAGCCTGCGGGTGGCCGAGGCGCTACAGCGACGCCTCGAAATCGAGGATCGTACCCTGGAGGTTCTGGTTCAGATCAACACCTCGAACGAACCCAGCAAGTTCGGGCTGGCGCCGGATGAGGCGGCAGCGTTCATTCACGAGCTGCCGACATTTTCTCGCCTGCGGGTGAAAGGCTTGATGACTCTGGCGATCTTCTCGGATGATCCGACCCGGGTCCGGCCCTGTTTCGTTCGGCTGCGGCAATTGCGCGATCGCTTGCGCGAGCAACTGCCGGCCGGCATCGACATGGACACGCTTTCCATGGGGATGTCCGGCGATTTCGAACTGGCGATTGAAGAAGGCGCCACGGTGGTACGCGTGGGGCAGGCGATTTTCGGCCCACGCGCACTGTCCGACAGCTACTACTGGCCGGATGCCGATGCCGGTCAGGACAAGTCTGGATGAAGCGTCCATAGTCAAACCATCGCATCAACCTAGCATGTTATTCATTGAATGGTGACGGCTATTCCCATCATGGATCGATAGCGAGACATTGAGCCGCATCAAGGCAATTTCGCACAAAGCGCCTAGGCTAGAGCTGTCGGAGATATTAAGTGACAGCCATGTGACGATCCAGGAGAGTGACATGTTTGCATTGAATGATCAGGTCGCGATCGTGACCGGTGGTGCCAAAGGCATCGGCAAGGGGATTGCCGGCGTGTTGGCCAAGGCAGGGGCGCAGGTGGTGATCGCCGATATCGATGCGGAAGCAGGTAAGCAAACTGCAGAAGCATTGGGCACGGCCTTCGAGCCGCTGGACGTGACCGATCGGGAGGCCTGCCAGCGTGTGGTCGAGGCGGTAATAGAACGTCACGGCCGAGTGGATACTCTCTGCTCCAATACCGGTATTTTTCCCCAGGCCACCGTGGATGCCATGACCCTGGAAGACTGGGAGCAGATGATGGCGGTGAATCTGCGCGGTACCTTCTTCATGGTACAGGCGGTACTACCTGCCATGCGCAAGCGCAGCTATGGCCGCATCGTGATCACGTCCTCCATTACTGGCGCCATCACCGGCTATCCCGGCTGGGCCCACTACGGAGCCAGCAAGGCGGGGCAACTCGGCTTCATGCGCTCCGCAGCGCTCGAGTGCGCCAAGGAAGGCATCACGATCAACGCGGTGATGCCAGGCAATATCCGCACGGAAGGGCTGGAAGCCCAGGGCGAAAGCTATCTGAAGGAGATGGCGGCCTCGGTGCCCACGAAGACGCTGGGTGAGCCCGAGGACATCGGCCATGCCGCCTGCTTTCTGGCGTCACCGGAAGCCCGGTTTATTACCGGCCAGACGATAATCGTCGATGGTGGCCAGATCTTACCTGAATCCTTCGAAGCGGTGCTGTAAGGCCTGTCAGTGGCATGGGTCCAGGGCAGCGGAACAGCTGCCCTGATAATCGGAACTCGATGCCTCGAGTACAAACGATAATAAGGGTCAAATAACAATAATATGCAAATAGTAATGATTGATATTTATAAGGATGGCGCTTAAGCTGCGTTGGGAACAATCCCAACTGCACCAAGGAACCCATCATGCAAAAGCTTTTATTGGCCACGCTTTGCACCGGCCTGCTGGCTAGCGCCGCCTATGCCGAGGATCGCCCCGACCACTTCGAAGGCAAGGCCGCCAATACACTGAGCGAAGCCGTGACCAATGTCTCCGAAGCAAACGGTCGGCTGGCCAAGCTGCTCGATCAAGACGAGCTGACCGATAACGACTTCGCTACCATTCACGAGCTGTCCTACACCCTGGAAAACGCGCTGGAAAAGATCGAAGACGAACTCGATAGCATCGCCGAGGATCTGGAAGAAGTGCATCAGGGCTCCGAAACTAATGAACCGGAGCGCGTGCGCACTCATGGCGCCGCCTATCTCGAGGCAGCGCGGACGCTAACAAAGTAATACATCAGCAGGGCTCCCACTCGATCAGTGCCCAGCGTAATGGGGCACCTCCCTCGGCGGCGCGCTGGGGATCAAAGTTGTACCAGGCCCTGAGTCGCGAGGTCTCGTCGTCGTTCAGCTCGCCCAGCGACCAGCTTACACGCTGGGCGAATTCGTCGAAATCCTGGGTGCCGGCCAGACGGCTGGGCACCTCGATATAGCTTAGTCGTGGGTGAATACCCTGGGTATGGAGCAGGTTGACGGTGTAGATATAGTCGGGAACGGAGGTTCGTTGACGCCCCAGCAGCGCGATGAGCCCGGCATCGAGGAAATCGCCGCCCACCAGCTGGGTCATGTAGACCCGTCGGCGGGCATGGGCATTGAGCTTGGCGAGAGCGTCGGCCAGGTCGGCCACCATGCCGGAGCGCGAGGCCACCACGATGTCGCATACCGGCACGTCGCGCCAGTCATCTTCCCAGGCACGCAGTAGTGGCGTGACATTGTCGAGACCGAGACGCTTGGCATTGTGCTCCAGCTGTTCAAGCATTCCCGGACTGTAATCCATGCCGATGACCTGTTCGAGCCGGTCGGCCAGCAGCAGGGCGATGGTGCCTGGGCCGCAGCCCACGTCCAGCAGGCTGCGACTGCCAGTCAAGTCCATTCGCGAGATAAAGGTCTCGGCGTAGGCGCCGCCAAGTGGCTTGCGTCCCAGCGACTCTGCTCGAGCGTCCCAATCACTGGCAGGCTTGGGCCGGCGCTCCGATTGCGCCATGTGTTGGCGATAGAGGGTAGCGAAATCGATGTCGTCAATGGTCATGGCTAGCCGTTGATCATGTATTTATTCATTGGTTGCCTCATCAGTCGCTTGTAATACCGGCGCGCTGTAGGTCGGCGTGTCGGCGAAGGGCGGCGGCGGATTCCACTGCTGCAACCCGTAGAAGACCCCAAAAATCATGACGACGATCAGCAGCACCCAGATCCAGGTGGGAGTCGGCGCCGGGGTCTCCGCCCGGGAGGGCTCCCAGTACGTTTCACCAGCACCGCCATAGGAGTTGACCAGAATCGGAATCCTGCCTTCCAGTACATCGTTATTACTGAGGCCGTTGATGGCGATACCGGGACCGTTACGCACGTTGAAGGCGATGTGTCTGACCCCTTTTTGACCGCTAGCGTCGTAGGCCTCGATGCGCAGGGTATGCGGTCCATCCTCGAGGACCGTAGTATCCAGTTGGAAACGCACCGGGGAGCGATGGCTGATAATGGGCTCCACGCCGTCATCGAGGAAAATATCGGTGCGTGTCTGATCCCGAGAGCTCTGATTGAAAGTATTATGATCGTTCATGGCCTGTCCCCATCCTCATCGTTCAGGATGCGACGCTTGATATGCCGGTCCTGCCGTTCGCCGGGTTTTACAAAGCACTTGATACAGTAGATCGTGACCAGCAGCACGATGATGCCACCACCAACAACCAGCAGCTTGTCCACCAGTCCGATTTGATCGACGAACTTAGCGGCCTGAGCCCGTGACGGCAGCAGGCTGGTTGTCATCAGCATGACAAGAAGTGCGCCGCGCATCATTCTCCTCCTGCCTCGCGTCGATCGGTGACATCCTCCGCCGTCACCGTGGGCGCGTCGTTGCCCCAACTGGTACGTTCGTGATTGACGATGGCGGCAATCTGGCCATCGTCGAGCTGATCGGCGAAGCCGGGCATTGGCGAGGCGTACTTGGTGCCGTCGATGGTCCTGCCCTGCGCGCCGTGCAGGATAGTATCGATGTGTTCGCCGGGATCCTCCGCCAGCACCACCGTATCTCCCGCCAAGGGCGGGAAAGTGCCTGGCAGGCCTTGACCGTTGGCCTGATGACAGCTGGCGCAGCTATTGGCGTAAAGCGTTGCGCCCTTGGCGTCGGCTTTCTTTTCACCTCCCTCCGCCGAGGCGTCGCTGTCCTGGCTCGTTTCGGCTGACGCGGTTTGAGTCGTGCCGCCAGCGCCTTCGATGGGAACCTGGCGCAGGGCAAGCAGATAGGCCACCAGCGCCTGGCCTTGCTGGGTGGGCACGACCTTGCCGCCTTCCGGCGCATAGGCTTCGGGAATGGTCACCACCGGCGCGTCGCCTTCGGCACCGGTGGCCGGTTCGAAGAGCCAGGGGTAGGCCGGCATGATCGATTCCTTGACCACCGAACGGGGGTTGTAGAGGTGCAAGTATTGCCAGGTTTCGCTGGATTGCCGAGCGCCGATATTGGAAAGATCCGGGCCGGTACGCGCGCTGCCCAGCACTGCCGGCGAGTAGGGGCGCCAGACATCCATGGGACCGAGCAGGGCATAGTCCGCCGCGGCAGTGGGCCGTCCCCAGGGACTATCCATGGGCAGTGGCCGCACCTGCTGGGTATGGCAGGCCACGCAACCTTCGGCGATATACACCTCGAGCCCCTGCTGCTCGATATCCGACAACGGCTCGGCTTCGGGCAGCGGTTCGGTATTGCGCTGCATCCACTGGGCCGGAAGGATGGCGATGATAAAGGCGAGGCCGATGAAGCCGAAGAAGATCGTGCCCAGCAGTAGCCAATGGTTGCGATGGAAGTTCATGCCATTGCCTCCTGCGCCGCCTGCTCCTGTGGTAGATCATGGTGAGCCGGGCGCATGCACCAGAGGTTGTAGGCGAAGATCAGGTGCGACAGGAACATCAGGCCGCCCCCTAGGGCGCGCCATAGCCAGAAGGGTGCCATCATCGTCACCGACTCGATGAAGGCGTCGCCGGCCATCCAACTCATGCCTTGCAGCGTACCGCCGATCATCAGGGCGATGGTGTAGATGGCGACCCCGACGAAGGCAAACCAGAAGTGCACACCGGCCAGAAAATGCGACGGCTCACGCCCCGTCAGACGCGGCACGAGGCCGTAGATGCCGCCCCAGATCAAAAAGACGACGAAGCCGTACATGGTCAGATGCGAGTGGGCGACGGTGAAGTTGGTGAAGTGCCAGACCCGGTTCAGGCTACGAAACGCCTCGAAGGTGCCCTGCAGGGAGAACAGGAAGTAAGCGATCACCCCGACCAGGATGAAGGGCAGGCTATAGCTGCGCGCCACGGTATGGAAGCTGCCCTTCATGGTCATCAGGAAATTGCCGGTGCCCGCGGCGAGGGTGACGATCATGCCTACGCTGAAGATGATCGCCACGGTCTGCAGCCACCAGGGAGTCGGCGCGAAAATGAAGTGATGGGCGCCGATCATGCTGTAGAAGACCATCTGGGTCCAGAATGCCAGCACGCCCAGGGAATAGGAGTAGATCGGCTTGTTGAGCAGTTTCGGCAGGAAATAGTAGGTCAGCCCCAACACCATGGGCGTGAACCACATGCCCACGCCCATGTGCATGTAGAAGCCCTGGATCACGGTCTCGCTGATGCCGGTTTGCTGATAGACAGGTACGTAGGCGATCACCATCAACGCCACCGTCCACAGAAAGCCGCCCATGATGTACCAGTTGGAGATGTAGATTTCCTCGATGGCGCGACCGACGATGGTGCGAATCATGTTGTAGGTCACCAGTATCACGCCCAGCGCAAAGACCCCCTGCACCGGCCAGATGTATTCGCGATACTCCTGACCACCGTTGTTGACACCGGCCATCAATAGCAGATCGCCGACCAGCACGGCGGCGTTGATCAGGCCCAGGCTCACCCAGGCCAGCGGCAGGCTGTGCAGACGCCGACGGCTGGTCTTGGGCACCACATAGAGGGCCAACGCGATCATGGCCAGGGAGGCCCAGCCCCAGAACACGGTATTGGTGTGCACCGGGCGCAAGCGGCCATAGGACAGCCAGGCGATATGGTCGATATCGGGGGTGGCGAACTTGAGTCCCAGATAGGCGCCGATCAGGGTTCCCACCAGCAGCCAGAAGGTCGCGCTACCCAGATAGACATAGATGAGGCGGGTCGAGGCCGTATCCCGATCCGCGGCGACCTCGACCGCCGCCTTGGTGACGATCGCGGAGCGACTCGCTGGCAGTAAGGAGGCAGGATTTACCATCTGACACACCTCGCTAAAACGGTGATAAGAGGTTTTTTAAATGCTTCTTTATGGACCCATCTTGATATCCAGATGCGTAACGCTATAACGCCGTCCCTGGCGCTCCTGCTTAGTCGTTTTTCCAGTAATCGTTGGCCGCGGCTACGGTCTGAAAGTGGAGGGCGATCACCTGCGAGGCGGCGATCAGGCTATCCGGATCATGCGCATAGGCACCACGCAGCGCCTTGCGTACGCTGGTGTCCGGCTGGGTAGTGCCGACGCCTTTTTGGGAAAGCGTTACCGCCAGAGCAAAGCCTTCCTGAGGCGTGTCGGTGATCAGACTCGGCAGCCAGACGTCGCTGCCTTTACTCTGCTCCATTTCCTCTTCGGCCAGTGCCGAGCTCCCCAGGCCCAGGCAGAAAAATATCGTCATTAGAACAGCCGATGGCATCTTGCCGTTTTTCCTCATGGATAAAACAGGCCGTACTAGTCTGGTCATGGATCTCGCTCCTCTTTTATAAAGTATTTTTTATGCATGTTTAAAGATAGCAGTAGATACACAAGACGCAAGTTGGTTCATGCACCATCAGCGGTTCATGGCACGGAGTCACTTCATTGAATTGGATTGGGCCTCGATATCGTTACGCCTTCGATGCCAAGCGAGCGCTACATCGCGAGCCTGCTGTAGCCCTCTGCAGTACGTCAGCATTCCGCGAGTCTTGCGAATGCCCGCACGGCGCAGCTTGACGATGATCCTCGCCGGCAATCCCACCAGAATCAGTGCGATACCATCGCGCTGCATCTCGTCGATCAGGGAGCGAAGGGCCACGATGGCGGTGCCATCCATACTAGGCACACCGTGCATGTTGATGATGATGATCTGGACCTTGGGATCTACTAAATGCAACGAGGTGAGGGCTTTTTCGGCGGCCCCGAAGAACAAGGGGCCGTTGATGTCGTAGACCGCTACTTTGGCAGGCAGCCCATGGATGGTCGGATGATTATCGGTATCAATCCGGTCGGTCCGCGTCAGCAGCGCCATGCGTCGAATGAACAACGCCGCCGCCAGCCCGATCCCCACGGCCACCGCCAGCACCATGTCGAAAAACACCGTGAGACCAAAGCAGATGACCAGGATGGCCACGTCACCCGGAGGGGCGGAGCGCAGTGTGTGCACAAAGTGCCGGGCCTCACTCATGTTCCAGGCGATGATGAACAGCAGCGCCGCAAGGGCGGCCATCGGCACCAGGCCCAGGAGACCCGCGAGCGCAACCACCGCCAATAGCACCACCAGCGCATGAATCACTGCCGCGATGGGTGACCGGGCACCGCTGCGGATGTTGGTCGCGGTGCGTGCCAGGGCGGCGGTGGCGGTAATGCCGCCGAAAAGCGGAGCAACGATATTGCCGATTCCCTGGCCGATCAACTCGGCATTGGGGTCATGCTTGGTCTTGGTCAATCCGTCCGCGACCACTGCGCACAGCAACGACTCGATGGCGCCCAGCATGGCGATCGCCAGGGCGGGCCCGAGCAGGGCCCGCACTAGATCAAAGCTCAACTCAATAGGCTCACCGTCAGGCCCGGGCAATAGCCAGGGCACTGTGAATGTCGGTGCAATCGGGGGAATGCCATTTCCTGTTTCGCCATTGATCTCCCAGGTGAAGCGTGAGGCCACCGTTTCCACCTCGGCTCCCATGCCACCGAGCCACTGATTGACGCCATAAGCCGCAATGGCCCCGACGACAAGACCCACCAGGGGAGCGGGAACCGGGAGTTGCAGGCGTGGCCAGAGCAGCATGACGATCAAGGTGAGCGCGCCGATACCCAATTCGAAGGGATTGAGAGTGGGGAGTGCGGTGAAGATCCTGCCCAGGTTTTCGACGAAATGCTCGCCGAGATTGTCCACGGTCAGCCCCAGGAAGTCGGGGATCTGCAATACCGCGATGACCACCGCGATACCGGCCGTGAAGCCCAGCACCACCGGATAAGGCACAAATTCGATGAGTCGTCCCATGCGCGCGATGCCCATGGCCACCAGGATGACCCCGGCCATCATGGAGGCAATCAGCAATCCGCCCAGGCCGTATTGGGCAACGATGGGAAAGAGTATGGCCACGAAGGCCGCCGTCGGACCGGAGACGTTGAAGCGTGCTCCCCCGGTCAGCGCAATGAAGATGCCGGCAACGATTGCCGTATAGAGCCCGTGCTGGGGAGGCACACCCGTGGCGATGGCCAAGGCCATCGACAGCGGTACGGCCAGAATGCCAATGGTCAGGCCCGCCATCGCATCCTTGCGAAGATCGTCCAGCCCGTAGCCTTCTCGCCAGGCGGAACGCAGACCGGTAGCGATACCGGGAAGTTTCAAGGACAAGGGGTTGTATGACATTCAGCGAATCCTTGCTGTGGACGTTGCCCCTTATCCTATCAGGTCACGTTGATGTACTGCCTTAGGCTCACGTCAAGGAATCCGTATCAAGAAGCCTGACAAAGCGGGCAATAGATCGCGCGCTCCTCCTCGCTCAACCATAGGCCGGTATGGTTGGTGCCAATGCGCTCACGCAATGCTTGAAACTCCTTGTCTTCTTCTGCGTCCGTCAAGGGGTCCTCAGCACCACCGAGTTCCTGCCAGTCCTCGATGGTCAGCCATTGCGCGAGCTGAGGAAAGATTCGGGTTTCCTCACAGCGAAGGTGAGCGTGATAGAGCTCACTGTATGCCTGGGCCAGGTTCAAGGTATTCAAATCGAGTTCGGGATCGGCATCCCCCTCGGAGATGGCGCGGAAAGTCTCGTAAAGCTCTCGTCCGTAGATGGCCATACGCCGGTGCTGCTCATGGAGAATGGTCAAGCTGGCTTCGTCGTCTGGATGGCGTTCGGCCAAGCGCTCGAACAACCGGTCTTCGAAAGGATGATGAAGTCGATCCGGATGATGGTTCATGTAGTGAAAGATATCGCGTAGCAGTGCGAAATCGGGGGTATCGCCACATTGCGCACCATGCAACTGGCGCTCGGCAATGCAAAGTAGCCCGTCGTAGTGGTGATGATCATCGTGCAGGCGCTTCAGGATGGCAGTGGACATGATCGCCTCCCGCTCAGGGTGGTGGTGTTTGCCATTGGCAGTGGCACCAGGGTTGACGACATTACCTCGGCTATCCTTATTCCTATCCGAGGCCGAGGCAGACCGACTCTCTGTGATCCGCAGTGATCGTCCATTTTCACGCTTTAAGATGCCTCAATAATGAATCTTAGCTTTTCCTCCATTTTTTGCCAGTGCCGAATACAATAGGGCGCAGGCCCATGGATAGACTCAAATACCGTGTTTAAGCAACATGACCTTGATATGGCCAATAGCCTTCATCGGGTTGAGTCCTTTAGGACAGACCCAGGTGCAGTTGCCAATCTCACGGCAACGAAAGACGCTGAAGGGATCTTCCAGATGCGACAGGCGCTCCACGGTGGCGGTGTCACGGCTATCGATCAGGAAACGGTACGCCTGAATGAGGCCCGCCGGGCCAATGTACTTGTCCGGGTTCCACCACCAGGAAGGGCAGGCCGAACTGCAGCAGGCGCACAAGATGCACTCGTAGAGACCGTCGAGTTTTTCCCTGTCGCCAGGACTCTGCAGCCGCTCGATGGTCGGAGGCGTGTCATCGTTGATAAGATAAGGACGAATCTTCTCGAACTGGCGAAAGAACTGGGTCTGATCCACCACCAGGTCGCGAATGATCGGCATTCCCGATAAAGGTCGCAAGATCAAGGTATTGCGGCTGTCGATGACATCCGAAACCGGTGTGATACAGGCAAGCCCGTTCTTGCCGTTGATGTTCATGCCATCCGAACCACATACCCCCTCACGGCAAGAGCGTCGGTAGGTGATATCGGTGTCTCGCTGCTTCAGATGCTCCAGTACATCCAGCACCATGGTCTGGCGATACTTGTCGTCGATCTCGATGGTGTCCATATAGGGTTCATCGTCGATCTCGGGGTGATAGCGAAACAACTGAACCGTGATCATCGACTTTCCTCCTGGGCGATAGAGTAGACTCATCGTTAGCAGGTAAACGACCTGCGACACAATGTCGGGTAGACAATCTCGACTATGTCTCAGGTATAATAAGAAGCATATAAAAAGCATCATTAAATGCAACTTAACCCTGAGGATTTTCATGCTGACTCATGACCAAGAGCAATTGATCGACGCTACCGCACCGCTGGTGGCGGAACATCTCGAGACGATTACCCAGCGTTTTTACCCGCTGATGTTTGAGCGCTACCCTGAAGTGACACCGCTGTTCAATCAGGCCCACCAGGCGGATGGCGGCCAGCCCCGAGTGTTGGCAGGAGCCGTGCTTGCCTATGTGCAGCTGCGCAAGGAGCCCGAAAAGGTCAAGGAAACCTTGGCCACGGTAGTGGAAAAGCACGTCTCACTGGATATCCAACCCGAGCAATACCCTATCGTCGGCGAATGCCTGCTGGCGGCGGTAGCCGAGGTGCTGGGCGATGCGGTAACACCGGAGATCGCCGCTGCCTGGACGGCGCTTTACAATGAGCTGGCGGAATTGCTGATCGAGCAGGAAGCCCAGCGTTATCGCGAGTTCGCCGATCGTAAAGGCGGCTGGCGTGGCAAGCGTGCCTTCCGCATCGTCGAGAAGACGCCGGAAAGCTCGGTCATCACGTCCTTCGTGCTGGCCCCGGAAGATGAGGGGGCAGTGGCGAACTATCAGCCGGGACAGTTCATCGGGGTGCGTCTAGTTATCGACGGCGAGCCGGTCTATCGCCATTACAGTCTGTCCGGCTTTCCCAACGGCAAGACCTACCGGCTTTCGATCAAGCGCGAGCTCCAAGGCCAGGCGAGTCGCCACTTTCACGACACCCTGCAGGTTGGCGATACTCTGGAACTTCTGCCACCCGCCGGCGAGCTGGTGCTCGATGAAAGCCAGTCCCCGGTAATGCTGCTCAGTGGTGGCGTGGGCCAGACACCGATGCTGCCCCTGGCACGCCGTGCCCTGGAGCAGGGGCGCCAGGTGATTTACATGCATGCCGCTCAGGAGCGCGACCAGCATGCCTTCGCCAGCGAACTGAAGTCGCTTGAAGACAACTATCCGCAGCAGTTGACCAGCATTACCCTCTACGAGCGAGGGAGCGAAGACGACAAGCTGGCGCGTATCGGTCGCATCAACCGCGAGTTGATTGCCCGCTACCTGCCCCAAGGCGCGGTGGAGTGCTACTTCGTGGGGCCTCAAGGCTTTATGACCGCAGTGAATCAAGCCCTGGACGCCTTGAATATCGCTCCTGAGCATCGTCATTACGAGCATTTTGGCCCGTCTCGTTCGTTGAACGCTGCTTGATCCTTACGATCATCCCTGTTTCTGGCCCGCCTCGGCGGGCCTTTTGGTGTTGGGGTGCGAGACGGTATGCTAGGTGCCCATGACTTGCCAGGATGCAGCTAAAACCGAATGAAAACCCCGAAACGTTTGCAACCGTTACTCGATGACGGCTTCATCGACGAAGTGTTACGTCCCTTGATGAGCGGCAAGGAGGCTGCGGTATACGTGGTGCTAGCCCAGGGGGAAACACGCTGTGCCAAGGTCTACAAGGAAGCCAGCAAACGCAGCTTTCACAATCAGGCCGAGTACCAGGAAGGGCGCAAGGTGCGTAACAGTCGCCAGGCCCGGGCCATGCAAAAACGCACGCGTTTTGGCCGCCGTGAACAGGAAGAAGCCTGGCAGAATGCCGAAGTCGATGCGCTCTACCGCTTGGCCTCGGCAGGAGTGCGAGTGCCCAAGCCGCACGGTTTCGTCGACGGCGTGCTGTTGATGGATCTGATCGTCGATGCCAACGGGGATGTTGCGCCGCGTCTCAACGATGTTGAACTCACCGCCGCCGAGGCGCGGGATTATCATCAGGTGATGATGCGCGAGATCGTCCGGATGCTGAGCGCCGGTCTGATTCACGGGGATCTATCGGAATACAACGTGCTCCTGGGGCCGGAAGGGCCGATCATCATCGACCTGCCTCAAGCCGTCGACGCGGCGGCCAACAATAGCGCCGAGCGCATGCTGACTCGGGACGTCGACAACATGACGCGCTATTTCGGACGCTTCGCCCCGGAATTGTTGTCCATCGATTATGCCGGCGAGATCTGGTCATTGTTCCAGCTAGGCAACCTCAATCCCGACGTACCTTTGACGGGCACCTTCAAGCGTAGTGAAAAGAGCGCCGACCTGGACGGCGTACTGCGCGAAATAAATGCTGCGTTGGAGGAGAACGCTGCTAGGGAAGGTGGTGATGAGAAGGAGCAGGATGATCCCGAGGATGAGTGGAACGAGCGCTGAATTTAAGGAGGCTGACTAAGCGCGTCATGGCTCCAGAATCCTGATTTCACGGTTCCAGCGTGCGATGAAGGCGTCGCGTCGCAAGGGGTCGACGAAGGCCAGCAATGAGGCATTGATGGGAATCGGATAGAGTCGCTCGCCGACCTGATCACGGAGTCGCTGGGCGGTATAAGGACCCACGACGTCGGGTAGTACGCTGAAAAGCGGCGTACTGCCGGCCAACAGACGTTGACCGTCGACGCCGAGCAGGAAATTCATGAACGATCGGGCAGCCCCGGGGTGGGATGCATCGCGATGGATGAAGGCCATGCGCATCATGACCAAGGCGTAATCCTGAGGTACTTGAACGATCAGCTGAGGATGTGTCTGCGCCCACTGCATGGCATAGGAGCCCAGCAGATTGTAACCCACCCAGTACTTTCCTCCACTTAGACCCTCGAGCATGGCGCGAGTACTCTCTTCGAGTTCGACCTCCGCCGCACCCAGGGCAGCGACCAGATCCCAGAAGCGCGGCGAATAACGGGCATCTTGTTGAAACAGGGTGTAGCCGACCCCGCTGCGAGAGGGGGAGTAGGTCGTCACCTTGCCGCGCAGCATGTCCTGGCGGGTGATGAGTAGCCGATGCAGGGCGGCGTGGGTGGTGGGTGGCAACATGTGCCGGGCCAGCTCGAGCCGGTAGACGGTGACGATGGGTTCGAAGGTGAAGCCGAAGACTTCGTTGCGCCATTTGGCCCAGGCAGGCCAGCGACGGGATTCGTCGCTTTCCAAGGGCTGGGCCAGGCCGTCATTGACCAGGTTCATCTGCCAGGGCATGGCGGAGCTGATGACCACATCTGGTGCTGGCTGCATCTGCCGGGCATGACGATCCACCTCCAGGGTGGATCGATCACGATAGTCCAGTTCGATTTCCGGATGCGCGCGAGTGAAGGCTTCGAGTAAAGGCTCGACGACGGGCCGATCCAGGGCGGCCTCGATCACCAGGGGGGTCTTGGCCAAGGCCGGGGTTGGCAGTAGCAGCAGTAGCATGAAAGTGAATCGCCGCGCATGCCGTAATCGAGTCATATCATTCTTCTTTAAAGGGTTCTTCGCTCGACGGCACCAAAGGCAAACGTACATCGATACGCAGGCCATGGGATGGTGCGTTGTGTATCTCCAGCACGCCGTCGTGGCGTTTCACGATGGATTCGACGATGGCCAGACCCAGCCCCGAGCCTTGGGTGTCCTGACGGCCGCCTCGTTCGAAGGGTTGATGGAGCCGCCCAAGCAGTTCCTCGTTCACGCCAGGCCCATCGTCTTCGATGAACAAAACCGCTTCGTTGATATGACGCTCCAGACCCAGAGTAATGGTGCTGCCAGGTGGGGTGTAGCGCAGGGCATTATCAATCAGGTTGTTGATCAGTTCCTTGAGTGTCCAGAGTTCGCCTTCGATGAATACCGGCGCCGGAGAAGGGGCCAGGCCCAGGTCATGGTGCCTGGCTGCTTCACGCTCCACCCACTCCAGGACGGTCTCGCGCACTGTCGTTGCCAGGTCGAGGGGGGCCAGACGCTCCTGAGTGGCGTGGCGCAGCCGAGCCAGGCTCAATAGTTGACCTGCCAGGCGGCTGGTGCGCGCTGCGCTGCGCTGGATCGTCTCCAGGGCGTGTCGCCACTCCTGAGGTCGAGAGCTTTGCAACGCCAGTTCGCTGGTGTTTTGCAGACCGGCCAGCGGGGTCTTGAGCTGGTGGCTGGCGTCGGCGGTGAAGCGCAACAGGGCCTCGCGTCCTTCGCGCTGGCGAGCGAACAGCGCATTGAGCGTTTCCGCCAGGTCGTACAGCTCCCGCGGCACCCGGGCATGCAGCGGTCGCATGTCGTCGGCATCGCGTTGGCGTAAGCGTCGGCGCAGGCGACGTATCGGGCCGAGTGCGGTATGGATGGCCAGGGACATCAACAGACCTGCCAAGAGCACCATGACGAGAAAGCGCGTCAACGAATGGACGAACAGTTCGTTGGCTAAAACGCGACGGCCCGACAGAGTATGGCCGACCCATATCTGCACCGGCTCCTGGGTTTCCCAGCCCGGCGTGTCGAGCTCCTGGCCATGCAGGCGTATCCGGGTCTCGGCATGCGGCACGGTTCGCCATACGGGGCCATCGTGGACTGCTCGTTGCCAGCTCGCCTCGATCGTGTCCCCCAGATTGCCGGTCACCTCGCGCCCCGCTGCATCGATGATCGCATAGAAGATCCGTTCCTCGTGATCAGTCGCCAGTATCTGAAAGGCTGCCGCCGGCATCTCCACGATCGGCTGGCCATCCTGCCACTGGATGGCTTCGGTGATGGTCAGGCTGGCGGCTTCCAGTTGGCTGTCATAGGCACGATTCGCCGCCCGCTTGGCGCTGGTATAGGCCTCGATCAGCAACAGACCGCCCAGTCCGCTCACCGTGATGAGTAGCCAGATGATCAGACGGCGCTTCAGGCTGCCGTCGACCGTGATCATGGCGCTTCTTCCTCGAGACGGTAGCCCAGACCGCGCAGAGTACGGATGCGCAGACCGCTGCCCTGGAAACGCTTGCGCAAGCGACTGATATAGACCTCCAGGGCATTGGGGCCGACCTCGCCGAACCCGAACAAGCGATCGATCAACATTTCTCGAGGCACAACGCGTCCGGCGTGCAGCAGGAGCCCTTCGAGAAGCACCAACTCGCGGCGCGGCAGATCGAGTGGAACGCCCTCGAGAGATGCCTCGCCGGAGGCCGGATCGAAGCACAGACCAGCAAAGCGCAAACGATTGTCGGTGCGTCGTTGACTGCGGCGTAGCAGGGCGCGAACTCGGGCCTCGAGCTCGGCCAGGGAGAACGGCTTGGCCAGATAATCGTCGGCGCCAAGATCGAGTCCTTTCACGCGCTCCTCGACACCGTCCCGAGCGGTCAGGATCAGCACCGGTATGGCGTCGCCGGCATCGCGCAGTTCCTTGAGAAGCAACAGGCCGTTGCCATCGGGTAAGCCAAGATCGAGCAGCAGCAGATCGAAGCGGCTATGGGCGAGGGCCGAGCGTGCCTGGTTCAGCGTCGTGAACGCCTCGACGATATTTCCCAAGGGAGCGAGCCCCTTGGTCAGGGTCTGGGCGATCAGCGGATCATCTTCGACGATAAGCAGGCGCATTGGACCAAAGTCTCACGGGGAAAGCGCAGGGATGACAGGTTGATGAAAGGTTCGACTCATAGCATCTGGGATGTCATTGGTATCGATGACGCCAGGGATGGGTATCCTGGCACTTTATAGAACAACGAAACAGGAGTCCGCCATGAAATTCAACACGACATTGCGCCACTGGCCCATGCTGCTCACTCTGGGAGGTGCATTGCTGGCAGGTACCGCTCAGGCACAATCAGGCGCCACCGAATGCATCGCGCCGGCCAAGCCGGGAGGCGGTTATGACCTGACCTGCCGTCTCGCCGCCAATGGTCTGCAGGAAACCGGACTGATCGACAAACCCATGATGGTCAGCTACATGCCCGGGGGTATCGGCGCCGTGGCCTACAATCATGTCAACGGCGTGCGTAGCGACGACCCCAATCTGATCGTTGCCGCCAGTACCGGTGCGGCCGTCAATCTGGCCTTGGGCAAGTTCGGTCAGTACGACGCCGACGAGGTACGCTGGCTGGGCGCCCTGGGCGCCGACTACGGTGCCATCGTCGTCAAGGCCGATGCGCCCTGGCAGAACCTTGAAGAACTCATGAAGGATTTGCAGACCCAGCCGGGCGAAATCGTCTTCGGTGCCGGCGGTACCGTGGGTAGCCAGGACTGGATGAAGGCAGCGCTGACCGCCAAGGCGGCGGATATCTCACCCCGCGACCTGCGCTACGTGGCCTTCGAGGGCGGTGGCGAGTCTCTGGCGGCATTGCTTGGTGGTCACATCCAGGTGTTCACCGGTGATCTCTCGGAACTGAAATCGCAGCTAGAAAGCGGCAAGATCCGCGTGCTGGCAGCACTCTCCGAGGAACGCATGGGCGGCCCCTATACCGATATCCCCACCGCCGCGGAGCAGGGTTATGACGTGCAGTGGCCGATCTGGCGCGGCTATTACATGGGGCCCGAGGTCAGCGACGAGGATTACAAGTCCTGGGTCGATACATTGAAGACGCTTTCCGAAAAAGAGAAATTCGCCGAGCTGCGAGAGGCCCGTGGCTTGTTCCCGATGGCGCGTTTCGGGGATGACTTCGACAGCTACGTCAAGGATCAGGTCGTCCAGTTCAAGCAGCTTGCAGAAGAAGTGGGTCTGACCCAATGACTCTCCACAAAGGTCAGGCCGCCGACCGCATCCTGGGAATCGTGTTGATCGGTCTGGCGGCGTTTGCCGCCATACATGCCTTGAACCTGCATGTTCCCTTCAGCTATGAGCCCGTGGGCCCCAAGGCGTTTCCCTTGGGGCTCTCGGTCCTGCTGGCGTTGTTGTCCCTGGTGCTGGTGTTCCGGCCCGGGGAGAACGGTCACTGGCCCGACAAGGCGCTGTCGCTCAAGCTCCTGGCAGTGCTGGGCGTGCTGCTGGTCTATGCGCTGCTGTTCACCCGGCTGGGTTTCTTGATCACGACATGCTTCACCGTGCTGGCCCTGGCTCGGCTATTCGAGGCCAGTTGGCTCAAGGCAGCGATGGCCGGGGTCCTGATGACCCTGGGCAGCTACTACCTGTTCACTCAGGGCCTGGGTATCGCCTTGCCCTACGGGCGCTGGCTACCCGCTGTCGGCTGAGGTATCACCTATGTTCGACTTTCTGATTCAAGGCTTCGGAGTGGCGCTGACGCCGCTCAATCTCGGTCTGGCCTTCCTCGGCGCCTTGCTGGGCACGCTGTTCGGCGCCCTGCCGGGCATCGGCCCGATCAACGGCATCGCCATTCTCATGCCGCTGGCCTACACTCTGGGGCTGCCGGCGGAGTCGGCGCTGATTCTATTGGCCGGGGTATACACCGGGGCCGAATACGGTGGCCGAATGTCGAGCATCCTGCTCAACGTACCCGGCGACGCCGGTGCCGTCATGACCACTCTCGACGGCCATCCGCTGGCCAAGAAGGGCCTGGCTGGACCGGCGTTGGGACTGTCCGCGGTCAGCTCCTTCGTCGGGGCGACCATTGCCATTCTCGGCCTGACGCTGTTCGCGCCGCTGCTGGCTGAGGTCGCTGTGAAGTTCGGCCCCGCCGAGTTCTTCGGGCTCATGGTCTTCGCTTTCGCGTCCATGTCGGTGATGATGGGCAAGGATCCCATCAAGACCGCTATCGGCGCTGTGCTCGGCGTCATGATCGCCATGGTAGGCGTGGATTCCGGCACCGGGGTTCTGCGCTACACCTTTGGTTTGCCCGAGCTTTATGACGGGATCGATTTCGTGGTCATGATCATTGGACTGTTCGCCATCAGTGAGATTTTGCTGATGCTGGAGCATGCCAACCGATCTGATGTCGATGAAGGCATGCCACCGCTCGGGCGAGTGATGGTCAGTGTGAAAGAGCTTCTGTTTTGCAAGTGGGCCATGCTGCGTTCGGCGGTGATCGGTTTCATCATCGGGGTGCTGCCCGGTACCGGAGCGTCCGTGGCCGGCGCCGTTGCCTACACCACGGAGAAGCGTCTCTCCGACAAGGAGGGCACCTTCGGCACCGGCGACATGCGCGGTTTGGCGGCACCGGAGGCGGCCAATAATGCGGCGGCGGCGGGTTCTTTCGTGCCCATGCTGACCCTGGGGATTCCCGGTTCGGGCACCACCGCGGTGTTGCTGGGCGCCCTGATGCTCTACAACATCACTCCGGGACCGATGATGTTCACCGAGCGCCCCGAGGTGGCCGGTGGTCTGATTGCCTCGCTCTATATCGGCAACATCGTGCTATTGGCCCTTAATCTACCACTGGCGGGGGTGTTCGCGCGGGTGTTGACCATTCCGCGCTGGGTGCTGGTGCCGGGTATCGCCATCCTGGCCTTCGTCGGCGTCTATCAGCTGCATTCCGATCTCATGGCCATCTACCTGATGCTGATCATCGGCGTGTTCGGCTATCTGCTGCGCAAGCTCGGCTTCTCCCTGGCGCCGGTGATCCTGGGCTACGTGCTGGGCGGGCTGATGGAGGACAACCTGCGCCGGGCGCTGTCGATCAGCGGTGGCGATCTGGGAATTCTCTGGCAGTCGGGCATTTCTCTGGGCTTGTGGATCGCCGCGGCGCTCTTGCTGACGCTGCCCTGGCTGCTACCCAAGCTGCTATCGGACAAGTCGGCGGGCAAGGCTTGAACAGCAACGTTGCCAATCACTTGATCGCGACTGGAAAGTTTCTGCCTACCCTGGCGATCGGCGGGGTAGGTGGCGCTCTTGCCTACTGGCTTCACATACCGTTGCCCTGGCTTCTCGGCGCATTGATCGCGACCACCTTGTGCAGCCTGGCGGGTGCGCAGTTGCGCTCTCCAGGGGCCTCGCGTCAGGCGGTGCTGGTGGTGATCGGTGTCATGCTGGGGTCGGCCTTCACGCCGGACATGAGCGGCGATATTGCCCTGTGGGGCACGAGCCTGGCCATCATGTTGATGGCCACCGCGGTGATGATGGCGCTATCGGTGTGGTTTGGCCATCGCGTTGCCGGGTATTCGATGGATACGGCGATGTACGCGGGGGTGCCCGGTGGCGTCTCGGCGATTACCCTGATGGCGGCGGATTCCCAGGCCGATCTGCGTATTGTGGGATTGACCCATGCGGTACGCATTCTGGTGCTGCTCGTGGCCATCCCGCCGGTGCTGAGCATGTTGGGCCATGTCAACCTGCAGTCCACCAGCACCATGAGCCTGACGCAATGGCTGTCGATGCCTGCGTCTCACGATGCGGTATTGTTGATTGGGGCAGGACTCACCGGTATGTGGCTTGGACGCTTGCTGCATTTGCCGAACCCCTTGCTATTCGGACCGGTACTGCTGTCCGGCGCGCTACATGTAACCGGAGTCACCGAAGCGGAGATTCCTCCCACGATCGTGGCCCTGGCCCAAATCGTTATCGGCGTTTCGGTAGGAGTGCGTTTCGGCGGAACACCGCTGATCGCGGTGGGCTATAACCTTTTGATGGCAGTGCTACAGGCGATCGTACTGTTGATGATCGCCGTGGCAGCCGCCTGGGGTGCGCATGCGCTCACAGGCTATTCCCAAGCCGCGGCTCTGCTGGCCTATATGCCCGGCGGAGCACCTGAACTGAGCCTGGCCGCGCTCTCGTTGGGTATCGATCCAGCCTTCGTGACGTCTCATCATCTCGTGCGCATCACGGTTCTGGTCATGCTGATGCCGCCCTTGCTGACTCTATTCAGGCGTCGGCCGACGTCCTAGAGAGCCATGCTTCCATTCCCTCATGGCTTACGTGCCACGATGACCGCCCGCCGCGGCGCCGGGTGGCCTTCGATGGTGCGCGAGCGGTCTTCGGGATCGAGGAAGTCCGCCAGGGACTGAAAGGTCATCCAGTCGGTGGAGCGTTGCTCATCCAGGCTGGTCACGGCCTCATCGACCACGCGAATCTCCGTGAAGCCACAGCGTTCCATCCAGTGGGCCAGTGCACGAGAGGAGGGCAGGAAGTAGACGTTGGGCATGGCCGCGTAGCGCTCGCCGGGCATGAATACGGTGGTCTCGTCGCCCTCCACCACTAGGGTCTCCAGTACCAGCTCGCCCCCGGGACGCAGAGCGTCTTTTAGCTGCAACAGATGTTCCAGCGGCGAGGCACGATGATAGAGCACGCCCATGGAGAATACCGTATCGAAGAATTCGAGCTTGGCGGGTACATCCTCGATGCCTACCGGCAAGAAGTGGGTGCGACCGCCGTCAGCATCACCAACGAAATGGCGCACCGCCTGAAACTGATAATAGAAGCGCGGTGAGGGGTCGATGACCAGTACGAAGGCGGCTCCCCTGCCTGCCATGCGCCAGGCGTGGTAGCCGTTTCCGCCGCCCACGTCGAGGATCCTGCGCCCTTCCAATGAAGAGAGATGTGGCGCCACGCGCTGCCATTTCCAGTCCGAGCGCCATTCCGTATCGATCTCGATGCCGCCGAGGGAAAACGGTCCCTTGCGCCAGGGCATCAGTTTGCGCAGCAGGTTCTCGCTGCGGCGTCGGTGAGCATCGGAGAGTGCCATCTCGACGCTCACGCACTCCTGGTCGAGATGCACGGTTCGTTCGTCGGGCAACGACGGTAATTTCATCACTGCCTTTTCCCAGGCGGGTAGATCGCCATGGCGCTTGCGGTCGAGACCGCGAGCCAGCTGCTTCGGCAGTCGGGCCAGCCATCTCGTCAGACCCTGCTCGACGAAGGCGTGGTAGAGGGCGCGCTCGGCGTCATCCAACTCTGGCATGGTTTAGCCGTCCTTGAAGGCGATCATCGAGGCGAAGTTGAGATACTGGAACCAGGTGCTCACCCGGGAGAAGCCGGCCCGAGACAAACGAGCGTGGTGAGCATTCAGGGTGTCCGGCACCAGGACGTTCTCAAGGGCGGTGCGCTTCTGGCTGATCTCCAGGTCGCTATAACCGTTGGCGCGCTTGAAGTCGTGATAACGCTCCACCAGCCAGGCATTTTCCTGCTCGTCCGTTGCGACGATCTTTTCCGACAGTATCAGTACGCCGCCGGTTTCAAGTGAGTCGAACAGTGTACCGATCACCGCGTCCCGGTCCTCCGGGGGCAGGAATTGCAGGGTGAAATTCAGCACGATCATCGCTGCGGGCCGATAATCGATGTGGCGAATATCGCCTTCGAGAATCTCGATCCGATGTTCTGGGCACTCGTCACTCAATGTGGAGCGGGCGCGTGCCACCATGGCGGGCGATAAGTCGACGCCGGTCAGGGTGAAGGCCTCCGGCGGCAGTCGCCCTGCTAACGCAAGCCCTGCCGCACCCAGAGAACAGCCCAGATCGTAGACATGTCCACCGTGGCGCAGATGGCGCTCAGCGATCACGCCGAGCATGCCCAGTATCTGGCCGTAGCCGGGTACCGAGCGACGAATCATGTCGGGAAAGCAGGCCACGACCCGTTCGTCGAAGGAAAACGATGCAACGCGGTCAAGGGGTGTGGTAAAGACCGCGTCACGGTAAGATGCAGAACTCATGGAAAATCGCAATTGATCAAATAGTGTGCAGCATACAGTGCCAAAGACATCATTTTACGTGCGGTTTGGTAATGTTGCACCCGCGTGTCCCCATCACTGATTCGATAGACAGCCTTCGACTTTGTTTTCAAGGAGAGATCCCCGATGACGTCAAGAACCCCGATCGATCGTCAGAATGCCTGGCAGGCGCTGAGAGAGCATGCCGAGGCCATGCGTGAGGTTCATCTCAAGGATTTGTTCAACGAGTCGCAAAGCCGTCACGGTGATTTCTCGCGTCAAGCCGCGGGTTTGGCCCTTGATCTGTCCAAACAGCGTTGGAGTATCGAGACCCTGGATAAGCTGCTGGAACTGGCGCGAACCGCCGACGTACCTGGGGCCATCAATCGGCTGCTGGCCGGCGAACGGGTCAACCGTTCGGAAGATCGCCCGGCGCTTCACACCGCGTTGCGTTTGCCGTCGGATGCTCACCTGGAAGTGGAGGGTGAAGACGTAGTGCCGGCAGTCCATAAAACGCTCGATCACATGGAGTCGATGGTCGAGAAGTTCCTGGCTGGTCAGTGGCGCGGTGCTACCGGTAAGGCGATTACCGATGTGGTCAATCTGGGTGTCGGTGGTTCGGACCTTGGCCCTTTGATGGTGACCCATGCCCTGGCGGATTATCAGCCCCGGGATGTGCACCCTGTGGAGGTGCACTTTGCCTCGACCATGGATGGCTCCCAGCTAGCCGATTATCTGGATCGACTCAGCCCCGAGACCACGCTGTTCGTGCTCTCGTCGAAGTCCTTTACCACTATCGATACGCTCTCCAATGCGCGTACCGCTCGGGACTGGCTACTGGGGCATCTGGGACGCAACGACAACGACGAAGCGCTAGTGATGCGTCAGCATTTCATCGGCGTGTCGGCCAGCCCTGAAAAGATGCGCGAATGGGGTATCTCTGATGCCAACCAGCTGGAGTTCTGGGAATGGGTCGGCGGGCGTTACTCGCTGTGGGGTGCCATCGGCCTGCCCATCGCCCTGACCATCGGCATGGATAACTTCCGCGCCTTGCTGGGCGGCGCGCATGCCATGGATCGTCATTTCGCCAGCGCCGAGCTTGCCGACAACCTACCGGTGCTATTGGCGTTGGCAGGCATCTGGAACGTCAATTTCCTGGATATTCGCGCCCATTCGATCCTGCCCTATGATGGGCGTCTGGAATTTTTTGCCAGTTATCTCGAGCAGCTCGAGATGGAGTCCAATGGCAAGTCGGTGACCAACGACGGCGAGAAGGTTCATTATTCCACCTGTCCGGTGCTGTGGGGGCAGCTTGGCCCTAACGCACAGCATGCCTTTTATCAGCTGCTGCATCAGGGCACCCAGGCGGTGGAGTGTGATTTCATTGCCCCAATGCGCCGATACGACTGGGTCGAGGACGAAGCGACGCGCAATCATTTGAAGAGTCAGCATCGCCTGACCCTGGCCAATTGCTTCGCCCAATCACGGTTGCTGATGCTGGGTGACGACGCCATCGACGACGATGGTCCACGCCCAAGCCACAAGCGTTACCAAGGCAATCAGCCATCCACCACCGTACTGCTCGAGCAACTGACCCCGGCTACCTTGGGCGCACTGGTGGCGCTTTATGAGCACAAGGTGTTCGTGCAGGCCACCATTTGGGACATCAACCCCTTCGATCAGTGGGGCGTGGAGTTGGGCAAGAAGATCGCTACTCAGACTGAACAAATCCTGGCTTCCCATGAGGGGGTCGAATCCCTGGATGCCTCCAGTCGCGGTTTGATCGAGGCGGTATGGAACGCTGAAGGTTCGGCTTGATACTGTTTTTTCGTACAGGTTTTGCGGTATGCTAAGTGACCCGAGCAGGCGGTCCCCGGTCGATGCCGTGCTTTATCTGCACGGCTTCAACAGCGGCAGCGAATCGCCCAAGGCGCAATTGATGCAAGCTGCGTGTAAGCGGATTATCCACCATGGCGAGCCGCTCCCCTGCAGTGCTCCTCAATTGTCGCATCGTCCCCGGGAGGCACTGGAGAGCGCGCAGTCCGCACTTGAAGCGCTGGGCTCGAACGTGCTTCTAGTGGGCAGTTCGATGGGGGGCTTTCTGGCCACTTGTCTGGCCGAGCGTTTCGATCTTGCGGCGGTATTGCTCAACCCGGCGGTGCAGCCGGCTCGGCTGGTTGATGAGTTGCTGGGGACCGACTTCGTCAATGAATATACCGGGGAGCATTTTACCGTCGAGGCCGCGCATCATGATGAACTGGCGACGATGATGCCGACTCGTCTGGAGCCGCAACGCTATCTACTGTTGCTCGGTACCGCCGATGAAACATTGGATTGCCGGGAGGCGTTCAAGGCTTATGCCGGTTGTCGCACGCTCATCGAGCCCGGTGGTGATCATGGTTTCAGCCGCGTCAAGGATCATCTGCCGGCGATACTGGCGCAGGGCGGGCATTGCTTGAGAGCCGATTCATGAGGCATATACCGGAATTCTGGTATCAATATCGAGGTTCAATATCGAGGTTCAATATCGAGGGGTTAGTGCCGATAACCTTCGAGAAGACAACATCCATGGATAATGCATGACGCAATACAGCGCGACATCGATTGAAGTTCTCTCCGGGCTCGAGCCGGTGCGCAAGCGCCCGGGCATGTACACCGATACCACGCGTCCTAACCATCTGGTCCAGGAGGTCGTTGACAACAGCGTCGATGAGGCCTTGGCTGGGTACGCCGGTGAGATCAAGGTGCGTCTGCTCGAGGATGGAGGTATCGAGGTCGGCGACGACGGCCGTGGCATGCCCATCGACATGCACCCGGAACATGGACTGTCCGGGGTCGAGCTGATCCTGACCAAGCTGCACGCCGGCGGCAAGTTCTCCCAGTCGAGCTACCGTTTCGCGGGTGGCCTGCACGGGGTCGGCGTTTCCGTTGTCAATGCATTGTCGCGACGCCTTGAGGTTGAGGTCTGCCGTGAGGGCGAGCGTCATGGTATCGCCTTCGAGAAGGGCGACAAGGTTGAAGAACTTTCTGTCATCGGCAGTTGCCCCAAACGGGCCACCGGCACGGTGGTGCGCTTCTGGCCCGAGGTCGAGTACTTCGATTCCCCCAAGCTGTCGCTGCCGCGGCTCAAACATTTATTACGCGCCAAGGCGGTACTGTGCCCCGGGCTCAGGGTAGTGCTCACCGAGGCCGACGGCGCCGAGAGTGTCTGGCAGTACGAGGACGGTCTGCGCGACTATCTGGCTCAGGCCACCGATGGGTTTGAAGTGCTGCCTGCATCGCCCTTCATTGGCCACTTTGCCGACGACGAGCAGGCCGTGGACTGGGCGATTCAGTGGTTGCCTGAAGGTGGCGAGCCGTTACTCGAAAGCTATGTCAACCTGATTCCCACACCGCTGGGCGGTACCCACGTCAATGGCCTGCGTTCGGGGCTGCTCGAGGCGTTGCGCGAGTTCTGCGACTACCGCAGCCTGCTGCCGCGCGGCGTCAAGCTGACCGCCGAGGACCTTTGGGAGCGAGTCTCCTTCGTGCTCTCGGTGAAGATGCTCGACCCGCAGTTCGCCGGTCAGACCAAGGAGCGGTTGTCGTCGCGCACCGTCGCCGGTTTCGTCTCAGGGGTGGTCAAGGATGCCTTCTCGCTGTGGCTCAACCATCATGTCGATCAGGCCGAAGCCCTGGCCGAGCTGGTGATAAGCGCCGCCCAGCGTCGCCAGAAGAGTGCCAAGAAGGTGGCGCGCAAGAAGATCACCTCTGGGCCGGCGTTGCCCGGCAAGCTGGCGGATTGTTCCGGCCAGGACCCGGCCGCCAGCGAACTGTTCCTGGTCGAGGGTGATTCCGCCGGGGGCAGTGCCAAGCAGGCCCGGGCGCGCGAAACCCAGGCGATCCTGCCGCTGCGCGGCAAGATCCTCAATACCTGGGAAGTCGAGTCTCACGACATCTACGGCTCCCAGGAGGTCCACGACATCGCAGTGGCCATCGGCATCGATCCGGCCAGCGACGACCTTTCCAAGCTGCGCTATCACAAGATCTGCATCCTTGCCGATGCGGACTCCGATGGCCTGCATATCGCCACGCTGCTGTGCGCGCTGTTCATGCGTCATTTCCCGGCGCTGGTGGATGCCGGCCACGTATTCGTTGCCATGCCGCCCTTGTATCGCATCGATCTGGGCAAGGAAGTCTTCTACGCCCTCGATGAAAGCGAGAAGTCGGCGGTGCTCAAGCGTCTGGAAGGCAAGCGCGGCACCCCCAACGTGCAGCGCTTCAAGGGCCTAGGCGAAATGAGTCCGCTGCAGCTTCGCGAGACCACCATGGCGGTGGATACTCGGCGCCTGGTGCAGCTGACCCGGGAGGAAGGCGACGGCACCGGCGAAATGCTGGATATGCTGCTGGCCAAGAAGCGCGCTTCGGACAGAAAGAGCTGGCTCGAGGATTACGGCAATCTGGCCGACATCGAAGTATGAGTGGATGAGCCTTTCTGCGCTCGGCCAGGCGGTGTTAGCCGCTGCGCGCCAAATGCTCATTTACACTAGTAAACTCCGCCTTGTCGCGCAGCGGCTGCCTACCCTGACCTTCGCTCGAAGCGGCTTTGCGACTAAAAGAATTACCGCCACGCTGAAAGTAGGCGAGCCCAGCCACTTTCCCAAGGTGAACCAATGACCATAGATGTTCATGTGGAAGAGGGCGACGTCGAACGTCTCTCTCTTCGCGAATATACCGAGAAGGCGTACCTCGACTACTCGATGTACGTGATTCTCGACCGCGCCTTGCCCCATATCGGCGACGGCATGAAGCCGGTGCAGCGACGCATCATCTACGCCATGCGCGAGCTGTCGCTGACCGCCAATGCCAAGTACAAGAAGTCGGCGCGTACCGTCGGCGACGTGCTGGGCAAGTTCCATCCGCATGGCGACAGTGCCTGCTACGAAGCCATGGTGCTGATGGCGCAGTCCTTCAGCTATCGCTATCCGCTGGTGGATGGTCAAGGCAACTGGGGCAGCCCGGACGATCCCAAGTCGTTTGCGGCGATGCGCTACACCGAGGCGCGACTGTCGAAGTTCTCCGAGGTCCTGCTGTCCGAGCTGGGTCAGGGCACCGTGGACTGGATGCTCAACTTCGATGGCACCATGAACGAGCCGGCGGTGCTGCCGGCTCGCTTGCCCCATGTGCTGCTCAATGGCGCTACCGGTATTGCGGTGGGCATGGCCACGGACATTCCGCCGCACAACGTGAGCGAAGTGGTGGAGGCGACCTGTCATCTGCTGCGTCATCCTGAGGCCAGCGTCGGCGATCTGCTCAAGTATGTGCCGGCCCCGGACTTTCCCACCGAGGCGGAGATCATTTCCTCCCGGGAGGAACTTGCCAGGCTCTATGCGGGGGGGCGCGGTTCGGTCAAGTTGCGGGCTCGCTACAGTCTGGAGGATGGCAATGTGATCGTCACCGCGGTGCCCTATCAGGTCAGTGGCTCCAAAGTACTGGAGCAGATCGCCGCCCAGATGCAGGCCAAGAAACTGCCTATGGTGGCGGATCTTCGCGACGAGTCGACCCATGAGAATCCCACCCGGTTGGTGATCGAACCTCGCTCCAATCGTATCGATATCGAAGGGCTGATGGCGCATCTGTTCGCCACCACGGATCTCGAGAAGAGCGTGCGGGTCAATCTCAATATCATTGGCCTCGATGGGCGCCCGCGAGTGATGTCGCTGCCGGACATGCTCGGCGAATGGCTGCGCTATCGGCGCGCCACGGTGCGTCGGCGCCTCGAGTATCGCCTGGGCAAGGTCGAAGATCGCCTGCATATCCTCGAGGGGTTGCTGGCAGCGTATCTCAATATCGACGAGGTGATCCGAATCATCCGCGAGGAGGACGAACCCAAACTTGCCCTGATCGCGGCCTTCGATCTGTCCGACCGTCAGGCGGAAGCCATTCTCGAACTGCGTTTGCGCCACCTGGCCAAACTAGAGGAGATGAAGATTCGTGGCGAGCAGGACGAGCTCAAGGCCGAACGCAAGGGCCTCAAGAAGCTCCTCGGCAATGACGATGCCCTGACCGACTTGATCGAACAAGAGTTACGTGAGGCGGGCAAGGAGCATGGCGATGCCCGGCGCTCGCCGATCGTTGAGCGCGAGGAAGCCAAGGCATTGTCCGAGGTCGAGTTGATGGGCGCCGATCCGATTACTGTTGTGCTCTCCGAGAAGGGCTGGATTCGCAGCGCCAAGGGCCACGAGATCGATCCGGCGGGGCTCGCTTTCAAGGCCGGGGATCGTTTCCATCTGGCGGCCCGGGGCAAGACCAATCAGCCGCTGGTGTTGCTCGACGACAGTGGCCGTGCCTATACGTTGGCGGCGCATAACCTGCCCAGCGCCCGCAGCCAGGGCGAGCCGATCACCGGTCGCGTCAATCCCGGTGCCGGGGCGCACATGGTCGGGCTGATGCTGGCGCCACCCGAGAGCCGTTACCTGCTGGCTTCGGATGGCGGCTATGGGTTCATCGTCAAGCTCGGGGATTTGACCGGCAAGAACAAGTCCGGTAAGGCGGCTTTGTCACCGCCAAAGGGTTGCAACGTACTCACACCGCAAATACTGCCCGATGACACGGCAGCAAGAGTCGCGGTGGTCTCCAATGAAGGTCGCATGCTGCTGTTCGGACTCGATCAATTGCCCGAAATGAGCAAGGGCAAGGGGAGCAAGATGATCGATATTCCCGGTGCCCGGGCGGCACGCCGGGAGGAGTTCGTGCGTGACATGGTGATATTGCCAGAGGGCGCGTCGCTGGTGATCCACGCCGGTAAGCGCAAGCTGACCCTCAAACCCAGCGATCTTGCCTATTATGCCGGGGAGCGTGGACGGCGCGGCAGCAAACTGCCGCGTGGCTTCCAGAAAGTCGATCGACTGGCAGTGGAATAAAAAACGGTTATGACGCAAGACACGTTGATCCTGACCCTACTGGCGCCGCGCCTTTCTGCCGATAGTATCGCTGGTGTCGATGGTTTGATCGCCAACCATGGTTTGAATATCGAGCAGCGTGATTGGCTTGCCGGCCATGCGTCGTTGGGGGGGGAGATGTCGCCTCACGGCGACTGCGTTGAGTACCGCATGAGCGGCGGCGATATCGATATCGAATCGCTGCGTGAGGAGGCGCTGGCGTTGGGCGCCCTGCAGGGCATGGACATCGCCATTCAGGAGGATTCCATCTGGCGTCGTCAGCGTCGCTTGATCTGCTTCGACATGGATTCGACCCTGATCAAGGCCGAGGTCATCGACGAACTGGCGCGTCGCCACGACGTGTTTGAGGAAGTGGCAGCGGTTACCGAGCGGGCCATGCGCGGTGAATTGGATTTCAAACAGAGCTTTCGCGAGCGCATGGCAAAACTCAAGGGGCTCGATGAAGCAGTGCTCATCGAGATTGCCGACAATCTACCGTTGATGGAAGGGGTGGAGCGCTTGATGAAACATCTCAAGCGGCTTGGCTATTACACCGTCATCCTGTCCGGTGGGTTTAGCTATTTTGCGCGCTATCTTCAGGCCAAACTGGGCTTCGATGAAATCCATGCCAACGCGCTGGTGATCGAGAATGGCCGGGTAACCGGAGAAGTACAGGAGCCGATTGTCGATGCCGAGCGCAAAGCCATGTTATTGGAGGATATTGCCGAGCGAGAAGGGCTGCATCTGGAGCAGACCATCGCCGTAGGAGATGGTGCCAACGATTTGAAAATGCTCGCGACTGCCGGATTGGGTATCGCCTATCGCGCCAAACCGCTAGTAAGACGTCAGGCGCGCCAGTCCATTTCGACGCTTGGATTGGACGCAGTGCTGTACTTGCTAGGGTATCGCCAGGGTGATTTGCAGGATGACGATGGTCACAGTATTGCTGAGTAAAAAACGATAATCGCGCCGAGCTGATGCCACGAATCAGGCGTGTGCAGGGTTAAGCAAAGGTGGAGCAGATGAACGAAACCCCTTCCCGTATCGACCATGCGGGTGAAATGCAAAAGCTGCTGGAGGCGATGAGCCAGCTTGGATGGGTTTCGCTGGCCTTCGAAGAGCAGATGGTGGCGCCGGCCAATATACTACTGGCCAAAGTAATCGTCGGGGAGCAATTGTTACTCGACGTCACGGCGGCACCGGAAGTCGCCGGTGCCCTCGCTGCACAGCGTGCCTTTCATCTCACGGGGCAGGCACACGGGGCAATGGTAATGACCCCGCCGTTGATCGCCGAGCCTCTCAACGATGTGCCGGGTCGGCTACGATTTGGCTGTGACTATCCCGAGAGCCTCGACGTCTGGCATCGGCGCGAGGCCTTTCGCGCCGAGTTGGGGCCGAGCATGGCGGTTGCGGTCAATCTCGAGATTCAAGACCTGGAGACACCCTTGAGCGGTAAGCTGCTGAATCTTTCACTGGGTGGCTGCCTGGTTGAGATTTCGTTGAGTGATGCAGCGAAACTACGCACAGGGCAACCATTGCCGCGTCTTGAAGCGACCTTTCCCAGTGGACAGACCTTCGCCACACAAGGTGAGGTTCGTCACGTACATATCGACAACCAATGGAAACGTGCGCTTCTCGGCTGTAAATTCAGTGTGCTGACCTCGAAACTCGAACGCCTGATCTGGTTTCTGGTCAAGGAGATCGAACGCGAAAGCGCGCGCAAGGACGTTTCCCAAGCAGACAGCGATCTGAGCCCTTCATCACTCTTTCAAGCGGCATCCAGTCAGACCCAGGCACCGCCTTCGCGCCGGCCCCGGGCGGAATATTCGACCCCCATGGCGCGCCGTCTGGCCAAGATAGCCGACTATCTCAATGGGCAGATGGTCCAGCTGCAGCAAGGGGAGGCAATCGATAGCACGCTGCTCTCGAGCCACAGCGACAAGCTATTGAGCCTGCTCGAGGAGGATCGCGAAGCCCTGCTGTTCGCCACCGTTTGTCTGCATCGCGATCCTCTGCCGGTGCAACATGGTTTGAGCGTTGCGATTCATCTTGCGGATCTGGCCGGGTCCCGCGATATACCTCGCAAGCTGCTCAAGGCTGTTGTCGCCACGGCCATGGTGCACGATCTGGGCAAGGCGTTATTGCCTGACAGCCTTCTCGAGAGCACGGACTTCGATCAGCAGCAGCGCGAGCAGCTCGCTGCCCACGTGCCGATGATTCGTGAACGTCTGCGCAGCTGTCGCTGGATCGAGCCTCAGGTCGTTCAGAGCATCATCGGCGAGATCAACGAGCGTCTTGACGGCAGTGGCTATCCACGGCAATTAAGGAGCGACGAACTTTCGTCCTTGAGTCGTATGGCGATGGTCGTCGACGCCATCGATGCCATGAGTCGCCCCCGTCCGGATCGCCAGACTTGGTCGATAGAAGAGATCTATCGCCACCTGCTGATCAATGATGCGCTTTACGACAGCGTATGGGTGCAGCGCTATATTCGCCATTTCGGCCTACATCCCATTGGCGGCCTGGTACGGTTCTCGACCGGGGCCCACGGCTGGATCCAGCGTCTGGATTCGCGCGGAATGCCGCATCAGATCGCGGTGATCAGCCCAACGCCTCAGCTGCGTACGGGCAGAGAAATCGCCTCACTAGGGTCTATCGATTCCGTGGTCAGGGCGCCGGCACCAGAGTTGTTACCTCAGCAGTAGGTCTAACCACTCTGCACAATAAAGGAAAAATATCTGGTAGTTAAAAAGTAATGGGAACTCCCGGAGAAGATGACGAGTCGCAGCAGAACAATAGTCGGCGTAGGGAACCGAACTGATTGTTCACCAGGAGACCGTAATGATGAGTAAGCCGACGCTAGGTTCAACCCGTCAAGGGTTCATTCCGCCGTTCATCCTCGAACGGATAGCTGCCCATGATGAGGTACATCTTCAAGGATGCGCCCAACGTACTCTCGAAGTGGATCATTACTTCCGCGCCCGTCGTGCACCGGATATCGTGGCCAATATGGACATGCCGGAGGGCAGTCCTCGACCAGGACAAGCTGCACGCTATATCTACTCCGCCAACTATCAAGAGGTGCTTCCGGGTACTCTTGTGCGGGAGGAGGGGCAGGATGAGTCCGGCGACCCGACCGTCGATGAGGCTTATCGCTGGCTGGGAGTCACCTATCGCTTTTTCTGGGAAGCGTTTGAGCGTAATTCCATCGACGACCAAGGGCTGCCGCTACTAGGCACGGTGCATTATGGTCAGGATTATGAAAACGCCTTCTGGAACGGTGCCCAGATGGTGTTCGGCGATGGTGACGGCGAGCTTTTCAATCGTTTTACTGCAGCGCTGGACGTGGTGGGCCATGAACTGGCCCATGGCGTCATCGAACGGGAAGCGGGTCTTGTGTATACCTATCAGTCTGGTGCGCTCAATGAATCGCTTGCGGATGTCTTCGGCAGTCTTACAAAGCAATATCACCTCGGCCAGACTGCCGCAGAAGCGGATTGGCTGATCGGTGCCGAGCTGTTTACCGAGCGAGTCCAGGGGCGTGCGCTGCGTTCCATGGCAGCGCCCGGCACGGCTTATGACGATCCCATCCTGGGCAAGGATCCTCAGCCTGCTCACATGGACGACTTCGTTGAGACAGAAGAGGATAACGGGGGCGTGCATATCAATTCCGGCATCCCCAACCATGCCTTCTATCTGGCGGCGATGGCCTTGGACGGATACGCCTGGCAGACCTGTGGCTTCGTCTGGTACGACACGCTACATGATTCGCGATTGACCCAAGAGAGCGACTTCGCCACCTTCGCTAGCTTGACCGTCGATAACGCCAGTCGCCGTTTTGGGACCGAAAGCCAGGAAGCCATCGCGATACGTGACGCCTGGCAGGCCGTGGGGGTGATCGCATGAACGACAAGTCGTCAGCTGAACAGAACAAGGCTGAATTGAGAAAGAACAGTGTCGTTGCCATTCGCCGAGAGGGCGGGGTGGCAGCCTTTCCCGGTCTGATGAAACCACGCAGAATTCTGTGTGGTGAATGCACGGACGAGCAGCGTCGTGAACTTGAAAACGTGTTGAATCTGGCGGCGCGCAGCTGCAGCGACACGCCGGCACCCGGCGCCGATCGGCGGGTGTTTCACGTCGATATCGAAGAGCCGCAACAACAGGATTCATCGGAGTTCGACACCTGCTGCGTGTGGTCGCTGAGTCTGAATGAAGACGAGACCCCGGAGGCGTTGGTCGCGCTGTGGAAAAGCGGCATGCCGGACAAGGGCGAACAGTAATGGAATGTGAGATCGGCCATGAAAATGGGCGTAACATGGCGTTCTAGCCTAAAGTGTAAGCGTCTATTTACCAATGCCGATTGTCGAGGTAGTCATGCGTTATACCCCGGAAATGCTCGAAGAACTCAATGTCCTTTGTCTGTTCAATCTGGCCACCACCCAGGAAGGGATCAAGGTGCACTCCAATGCCGATCCCGACAAGATCGCTGCTGTCTCGCGATTGCATGAGCGTGGTCTGGTGACTCAGACCGATGGCGGCTACCTCACCGGTCTGGGGTATGATGCGGCAACGCAGGCCCAGGACCTATTGACCATTCTGACGAGCGCGCCGGCAACCATGTCATGAATTGTTCGCCTGACCTGGTGCCAGGCGCTTATCCGTTCAAGGGCGTCTTGCTCTTCTCTCCCGGCACGTCCCGCACCAGTCGCGGCATGAGAAAGCCTGCAAGACGCTCTCGCAGGGCGTCCACCAAGATAACGGCTTCTTCATCCGGCACGTCGAAGTGTGCAGCGCCGCTGACCGGGTCGAGCACGTGCAGATAGTAGGGCAGTATGCCGGCCTCGAATAGCCGTTCGGAAAGCGCCGCCAGAGTCTCTACGTCGTCGTTCACGCCCCGCAGCAGCACGCTCTGATTGAGCAGGGTCACGCCGATCGAGCGCAGGCGGGCGCAGGCTGCGATGACCTCATCGTCGATCTCGTTGGCATGGTTGATGTGCAGCACCATCACCTTCTGCAGTCGGGTCTTGCTCAGCCAACCAAGCAGGGCATCATTGATCCGGTCCGGAATCACCACCGGCAGCCGGGTATGAATGCGCAGACGCTTGAGATGTGGTATTGCGTCTAGACGCTCCACCAGCCAGCCCAAGCGTCTGTCACTGGAGGCCAGCGGATCGCCGCCGGAGAGAATTGCCTCCTGAATGGAGGAATCGCTTCTTAAATAATCCAGGGCGTCATTCCATTGCGCCCGCGACGGCGAGTTCTCGGCGTAGGGAAATTGACGCCGAAAACAGTAGCGACAATTGATGGCGCAGGTGGGGCTAGCGATCAGCAGCACCCTATTGGAATACTTGTGAATCACTCCGGGACGTTGGGTATGCTCGGCCTCTGCCAGTGGATCGCTGACGAAGCCTTGCACAGTGCCGGTTTCGACACTCAAGGGCAGCACCTGGCGCAGCAGGGGATCGTTGGGATCACCAGGGCGGATGCGTGCCAGATAGGCCTCTGGCACGCGGACCTCGAACAATTCGTGACCTGCCTCGGCCCCTGGCAACAACGCTTCGTTCAACTTCAGACGAGCAAGCAGGGCACGCGGATCGCGTAGTGCACCACTAAGTTGGGCCTGCCAACCTGGATCGGCCTTCTCCGTGGCCGTAGGAATAACGCGCTGCAAACTGGCCGGGCTTCGGGTTATCATCTGTGCACCAAAATTGAGTTCATCCGCGCGGTGTGTACGAGTCTGCCGCGTTCGAATCATTAGCGAGGAAGCATGGCGAACTATTCTACCAACGAATTCAAGGCCGGTCTGAAGGTGATGCTGGATGGCGACCCCTGCAACATCGTCGAGAACGAATTCGTCAAACCGGGCAAAGGCCAGGCGTTCAATCGCGTCAAGCTGCGTAACCTGAACACCGGGCGCGTTTGGGAGCGCACCTTCAAGTCCGGTGAATCCCTGGAAGGCGCCGATGTGCTCGATCTGGAAATGGAATATCTCTACACCGACGGCGACATGTGGTACTTCATGCGCACCGATGGTTCCTTCGAGCAGTACCCGGTGGCGAAGAAGGCCTTGGGAGATACGGAGAAATGGCTCAAGGAGCAGGTCGCTTATACCGTTACCTTGTGGAATGACAACGTGATCAGCGTAACCCCACCTAACTTCATCGAGCTGGAAGTCACCGAGACCGATCCAGGCCTCAAGGGCGATACCGCCCAGGGCGGCTCCAAGCCGGCCACGCTCTCCTCCGGCGCTGTGGTGAAGGTGCCGCTGTTCATCAATCAGGGTGAAGTGTTGAAGGTGGACACGCGAAGCGGCGAGTATGTCTCTCGCGCGTAAAACCTTTCGCTTCAGGCTACACACAACGCCGAGCCCAGCGCTCGGCGTTTTTATGGGCTTCCAATGGACGATATTGACTGGCAACCCACTGCTACCATCGACACGCTGCGTGCCCGCGCCCGCTCCCTGGCCAGGATTCGCGGCTTCTTCTCCGAGCGCGATGTGCTCGAGGTGGAAACGCCGATTCTGGGTCATGGCGGCAGTACCGATCTTCATCTTGATTCGCTTTCCCTGACTGCTACCACATCAGCAGGACGTGAACGGCTGTGGCTGCAAACCTCCCCGGAATTTCACATGAAGCGTCTGCTGGCAGCCGGCAGCGGGCCGATCTTCCAACTGGCGCGCAGCTTTCGTGACGGCGAGGTGGGGCAGCGTCACAATCTCGAGTTCACCATGCTCGAGTGGTATCGGCCCGGGTTTTCCCTGAATGATCTCATCGACGAGGCCGAGGCGCTGATTCGGCTGTTGCTACCTTGGGTGGGCCCCAGGCGGCTGCGCCGCTATCGTGAACTGTTTCGCGACTATCTGGAAATCGATCCCTTCACCACCTCGCTCGATGACCTGCGTCGCCTGGCAAGTGAACAGGGCGGTCTGGACATGACCGATAGCCCGCGAGACGACTGCCTGGATTTGCTGATGAGCCTGGTCATCGAGCCGGCGCTGGGGCAAGAGGGCATCGACGTGATTATCGATTACCCGGCCAGCCAGGCGGCATTGGCGCGCCGTCGATATGACCCGGAAGATGGCGCCGAGGTGGCGGCGCGCTTCGAGGTCTATGTGCAAGGGCTGGAGCTGGCCAACGGCTATGACGAGCTGATCGATGCCGATGAACAAGCCTGGCGTTTCGCCGCGGACAACATCGAGCGCGGGGATATGGGTAAATCACCTGTCGATATCGATGCGCGCCTGGTCGCGGCACTTCAGGCGGGAATGCCAGAAGGCAGCGGCGTAGCATTGGGTGTCGATCGATTGATTCAGCTGGCGTTGGGTAAGCAGAGCGTGGCGGAGGTGATGGCCTTTGCGGTGCCAGTCAGTTAAATGAAGGAGGTGAACTTACTCCCTTCCAATGGAGGAATGGCAAACTTCGACGAGCTGGCAATTCGAAACTAGGCTTCAAGGATAGCGTCTAAAGTTTCGGCGTGCCGAGGGATGCCCGGTCTTGAAAATAATGATAATGCCCGATTGCTCGAGTTCAGTCGTGTGAATTCATAACGATTTCGAAAGGAAGCGACAGCGGCGTCAAGCGACGTTGGAGATTCGAAAAAAGGAGAACAATCGTGCAGGAATTCAATATCACATGGATCGATATCGCCGTCGTCGTTATTTATCTGATCGCCAGTCGTGCCATCCCATTGTGGCTAACGCGAGGCAAGCAAGGAGACACCGGCAGCTTCTTTCTGGGCGGTCGAAACTTTATCTAGCCAATGATCGGTTTTTCGCTGTTTGCGACCAACATGTCCGGTGCATCGTTCGTGGGCATGGCCGGCGCAGGCTACAGTTCGGGGATCGCGGTCTACAGCTATGAGTGAATGGCCGCGGTGGCACTGGTCATCTTCGTCTTCATGCTTCTGCCGTTTTATCTGCGCTCCGGGGTATTCACCATGCCGGAGTTCATCGAGCGCCGCTTCGACGCGCGCTCGCGCTATATCTTCGCCGGGATGCTGGTCTTCCTGAGCATCTTTCTGGACTGCGCGGGAGCGCTCTATGCCGGCGGTCTCGTGCTGCAGACACTTTTCCCGAGCATTGATCTTTGGGTCGGTGTTCTTGGGCTGACGATACTCGCCGGGATCATGTCCTACTTCGGCGGTCTTGGGGCGGTCGTGATCAGCGATACGATCCAGGCCTGCGTGCTGCTGATAGGCGCCACACTCGTGTTCGTTGCCGGGCTTTATGCGATTCCCTCCTGGGACGCCATGGTCCGGGCCGCCCCGGAAAACGGTATGAGCATCATACGACCCATCGACGATCCCAGCCTGCCGTGGCCAGGCCTGTTCGGCGTGTTGATCATCGGTATCTATTTCTGGGCCAACAACCAGCTGATCGTGCAACGCACCCTGGGGGCGAAGTCACTGGATCATGGGCGCTGGGGATCGATCTTTGCCGGTTTCCTGAAGCTCACATCGCTGTTCATCATGATCCTGCCCGGGGTGATGGCATTGAAGCTGTATCCCGATCTGAAAACACCGGACCTGGCATTTCCAACGATCGCGTTCGACCTGCTGCCCATGGTATTGCGCGGCATCATTTTGGCCGCGCTGATCGCCGCGATCACGTCCACCGTCGACTCGATTCTCAATTCGGTATCGACCATGGTGACGATGGATTTCGTAAAGCCGCTGCGGCCGAAGACCAGCGATGCTGCGCTGGTGCGCATCGGTCAATTGACCACCGTGATCGTCATGGTGATCGTCGTGACCTGGGCGCCACAGATCATCCACTTCCAGTCGCTGTGGAGCTATTTCCAGTCGATCCTGGCATACGTGACGCCACCGGTGGTGGCGATTTTCTTCGTCGGTATTCTCTGGCGGGGTGCTACGCCGACCGGTGCATTCGCTGCCTTCCTGGGCGGTCTGGGTATCGGCATACTCGGCTTTTTCACCGTACAGGTCGGCGGCTTGGTGGATTTTCATTTCCTCTATGCGGCCATCGTGCAGTTCTTTGTCGGGCTTGCGCTGATTATCGGCGTTAGTCTGATTACCCAGCACAAGTCTGATGAAGAGGTCGACAAGCTGATCTGGACGACACAGGTTTTCAAGGATGAGTCCGAAGAGCTTGCCGCCAAGCCGGCTTGGCAGAACTACCGCTATCAGTCGATGGTTCTGATGGCCGTCACTGCGATCATTGTCATTTGGTTCTGGTAGCGCCGGCGCACGAGGAGGGCACCGCATGAAATTGCCAACTGATAAAAATGCAGCAGTGCACCCGGATTCAACTCGGCGCCGTCTACTGCTGAGCGGCCTTGGTCTTGGCGGTATGGCTGTCCTGGGGTTGTCACCGCTGGGTGCGATCGCGGCCGACAAGCCGGAAGAGATCACCTTCGCCTTCGGGCCGGATGATTCCGGCAGCCTGCAGGCTTTGATCGAGGCGTTCAATCAGCAGTACGAGGACAGGATTCGCGTACGCTATCAATTGATGCCGCGCGCCAGCGACGCTTTCTATCGCCAGATCGTGTCGGATTTCGACGTCGAGTCCCGCCGCATCGACGTGTTCGGCGGCGACATGGTCTGGACCGCGGCCTTTGCCAGCCGCGGCTATGTCACGGATTTGACCGCTCGCTTCAACGACGCCTATGCGTCCAGCGATTTTCTGGACGCGCCGCTCAATTCCGTGGGCTATCGCAATCGCCTCTGGGGTGTCCCCTGGTTCACGGACGCCGGCATGCTCTACTATCGCCGCGATCTGCTCGAATCCACCGGGCATGAAAAACCGCCCGAGACTTGGGACGAGCTTACGAGGATGGCGATGGACGCGCGGGACAAGGCCGGCACGAAGTACGGTTTTGTTTTCCAGGGAGCCGAATATGAGGGCGGCGTGACCAACATGCTGGAATTTCTATGGAGTGCCGGCGGGCGCGTTCTCACCGGCAATCTGTCTACCGCCGCGGCCTTCGGCATGGATGTGAGCTCCCCCAATGTCATCACGATCAATAGCGAGGATGCGGCCCGGGGGATGAGCATCCCGCGGGGGTTGATCGAGGGCGGTGTCGCCCCCCGGCAAGTGGTGAATTTTCGCGAGCAGGATGCCGCACAGGCGTTTTTGAACGGTGACGCCGTTTTCATGCGCAATTGGCCATTCGTTTACGGTCTGATCGATGAAGACGGGTCTCGGCTCAGCGCTGATCAGGTCGGCATTGCGCCCATTCCTAGAGCGAGCAGCAACCGTCACTCGTATAGCTGCCTGGGCGGCTGGAATCTGATGATCAACGCCCAATCGCCAAAACAGGAGGCGGCGTGGGAATTCATCCGCTTCGCCGCGTCCGCCGAGCGCCAGGAACAGCGCGCCCGCGATGGCGGGTTCCTACCTACCCTCAGCGCACTGTACGACAACGAGCAGTTGCTCGGGCAGGTCCCGGTCATGGAGCTCGGCCGCCGCGCGATCGACGATGCCCGGCTGCGCCCGGTCACGCCGTATTACGCGGCCATGTCAGAACGCCTGGCGATCGCTTTCAATCGCGTGCTGCGCGGCGAGCTGACCGGCCACCAGGCCGTGCGCCAACTGCAGCGCGAGCTGCAGCTGATTCTAGACAAGCGGGGCTAAGCGCGCGTCGGCGCTGCGGCCAGAATCCGACCCTCGACAACGTGACGATTCACGTCCCGGAGGCAAGAAATGAAAATGTATCCCACGAAGATCATGGTGGCCGTTGACGGATCGACCGCTTCGGATCGCGCCATCACCCAGGCGGTCGAACTCACTGCCGCCACGGGATCGGAGCTGCATATGCTTCTTGTCTGTCTTATTTCACCCTGGACACACCCGGACACGCTCTCGGTGACGCAGTATGAAAAGCTGGAACAGCAAAGCCAGAAGCGGTTGGATCAAGAGGTCGAGAAGGCCAAGGCCGGTGGTGCCCACGCGGTGGTGGCGCATCTTCGCATGGGGCGCGTGGACACGGAAATCCTGCGTCTGGCGGAAGAGATCGAGGTGGGATTGCTGATAGTGGGCAATCGCGGCCGGGAATCGCTGGCCCGGGTCCTGCTGGGCAACGACTCGGAGAGCATCGTGCGCCACGCGCCCTGTTCGGTCCTGGTCGTGCGTTGAGTTTGGCTTTCAAAACAGCGCCTATCGAATCTCGTTGCACGGTGCATCCCAGTAGAGCGTGTCGCTGAAACGCTCGGGCCGCCATTGCTCAGGTTGTCCCTCGGCCTATCCGGGAAGGAATCAACGGGACAAATCACCCAGCGTCTGGCCCATGCTCACCGGGCTGTCGTCGATGCCCAGATCGTTACGGAAATCGACGTTCTGCCCAAAGCATAGGATCACCGTGGAGCCGAGTTTGAAGCGGCCCATCTCGGCGCCCTTGGCAAGCGTGATGGGCTTGTCAAAGCGGGTCGTTTGGATGTGCTTCGAGCGAGGCGTGATCTGGCCCGCCCAGACGGTCTCGATGGCTGCCACGATCATCGCGCCGACCAGCACCATGGCTAAGGGGCCGAACTCGGTATCGAAGATGCACACCAGGCGCTCGTTGCGCGCAAACAGTCTCGGTACCTGATCGGCGGTGGCCAGGTTGACCGAGAACAGACGCCCAGGGACATAAGTCATCTCACGCAGGGTGCCGGTCACCGGCATGTGCACGCGATGATAATCCTTGGGCGAGAGATAGACGGTGGCGAAGCTGCCCTGGCGGAAGGGATTGGCGCGCCGGGTGTCGCCGCCGAGCAGCGAGGTCACTGAATAGCGCTGGCCCTTGGCTTGGATCAAGGTGCCGTGCTCGACGTCGCCGAACTGAGATAAGAAACCATCGGCGGGGGATACCATGCCGTCGCCGATGGGACGTGCGTCATCGCGTAGCGCCCGAGTGAAGAAGTCGTTGAAGCAGTTGTAAGCAGTGGGATCGGGCTCCTGTGCCTGGCTCATGTCGACGCCGTAGCGGCGAATGAACCATTTGATGAACGGATCCTTGAACCAGGCTGCGCGGCTGTCGGCGACCAGGCCCGACAGGCGCGATATCAGATGATGGGGTAGAGGATACTGAATAAGAGAGAACAGCTTGTCTTGAGTCACAGATGTTGATTCCAATGAATAGCATATTGCTTGCAAGAATAGCTCGCGAGTGGCTCTTCTACTTCTCTATCGGCGTATCGTCGCGATTGCCCCACTCCTGCCAGGAGCCGGCGTAGCCGCGTATCTTGTCGAAGCCAAGCGCCTTGCCCACCAGCCAGGTAAAACCGCTGCGATGATGGCTCTGACAATAGGTAGCCACCTCCATATCTGGGGTCAGCCCTTGAGCCTCGAGCTCCGTCACCAATTCGGCATAGTCACGAATGCGCAGGCCACGCTCACGATCCATGGCATCGGTCCACTCCATGTTGATCGCGCCGGGGATGTGTCCCAGGTGCTTGTTATTGCCTTTCTCGCCGCGGTACTCCTCTGGGGAGCGTGCATCCCAGACGGCAAATTCCTTCTCACCCAGACGCTCGACGAGCTCGTCCCGTTCGATCATGACCTGGGGGTTGAGAATTTCCGCCTGATAATCGCTGGGCTGGGGCTGAGGGGTATCGGTCGATTGAGGCAGTGCCTCGGCGCGCCAGGCATGAATGCCGCCGTTCAGGTATGAATAACGGGTATGCCCGATCAGTTGCAGGGTCCAGAGTAGTCGACCGGCCCAGCCGCCGCCTTCGTCATCATAGGCCACCACGTGGGTATCCCGAGTCAGGCCCAACGACGAAAACAATTGGGATAATGCTTCTTCATCGGGCACGTCGTTGGGTACATTGCCTTGACCCCGCATCAACCGGCGATGGTCGAGGAAAAGGGCGCCGGGTACATGGCCTTCGCTATAGCTCTCGGTCTTGAGGGGCACATCGATGATCAGCAATTGGGGGTTGTCCAGATGCTTGGCGAGCTGATCCGGTTCGACGATGAGCGGTAGCAGGTTTTCTTCAGAACGCATGACAGTCACTCCTTGCTCGAGCGGGAATGCTGAGATAATGACACAGCTTCGCGACCTACGGCGAACGATCAGCCTTGTTTCAGGCTCTCCAGGATACGCCGGTAGCTGGTGAAGCGCTGTCGGGTCACGTCTCCGCGTTCTACGGCATCGATCAACGCACAGCCGGGCTCATTGCGGTGACGGCAATCGCGAAAGCGGCAGCGGCCCAGCAGGTTGCGAAATTCGATGAAGCCTTCGGTAACTTGCTGCTCATTCAAGTGGATAAGCCCGAATTCGCGAATGCCCGGCGAGTCGATCAGCTCACCGCCACCGGGGAGGGCGTCCGCGGCGGGTGTGGGAAGAGTGCCTGCGGCGGGTGCAGGAAGAGAGTATAAGCGTGCCGTGGTGGTGGTGTGGGTGCCCTTGCGTGAATCCTCCGAGAGCGCGCCGATACGAAGGGCCTCGTCCGGCAGGAGGCGATCGATGAGAGATGACTTGCCGACGCCGCTTTGCCCCACGAACACCGAGGTTCGCCCCCTCAAGCACTCATGCAGCGCCTCAAGGCCTTGTTCGTGCTGAGTCGTGGCGCGGACGACCGTGTAGCCCAATTGCTCGTAATGATTGAGCAGTTCGCTGAGCTCACCGCCACCATCGGGCAACAGATCGATTTTGTTGAGCACCAGTACCGGGGAGATGCCGGTAGCCTCGGCGGCGACCAGATAGCGATCGATGAGATTGGCGAAGGGAGTGGGCTCGACGGCAAAGACGATGAGTATCTGGTCGATATTGGCCGCCACCGGTTTGAGCTGACCACGCGGGTCGGGGCGTTCGAGCACGTTGTCCCGGGGGTTCCGGGCGACGACCACACCGCTGTCATCCTGGGCCTGACGCCAGATCACCCGGTCACCGGTGACCAACCCGTCGAGATTGGCACGCAGATGGCAGCGGTGCAGCGTGGCATCGACAGCGGACTGAACATCCAGGGTGCGACCGAAGTGAGCGATCACACGTCCGAGCTGTTCGGCGCCATACTCGCCGGCTTCCAGAGACTCGGATTCGCGAGAGGCCTGCTTGTCGGCGCGGGCAGCGCGCTCGGCCTGAATCTTGTCAATCCGCCAGCGCTGTTGGCGCGATAACTTACGTTTGTTCATGTCACCTCGATCGGGCCTACAATGTTAGCATTGTAACCAGCCGGGCTGGCGCTGTCCGCACAACCCTATTTCGTTCGGAGCTTTTACATGTTTGACCAAGCCATCACACCCCGCAAGGATCTGCTGGTATGGATCGATCTGGAGATGACCGGTCTTGACCCGAACAAGGAGCGTATCATCGAGGTGGCAACCCTGATCACCGACAATGACCTCAAGCTGATTGCCGAAGGTCCCGTCATCGCCGTCAAGCAGCCCGACAGCCTGCTTGCGGCCATGGACAGCTGGAACACCAAGACCCACGGCGAGTCCGGGCTGATCGATCGTGTCAAGTCGAGCCGCCACGATACCGCCAGCGCCGAGCGCAAGACCCTGGACTTCCTCAAGACGTACGTGGTGCCTGGTTCATCGCCGGTATGCGGTAACAGCGTGCATCAGGACCGGCGTTTCCTTGAACGTGAGATGCCGACACTGCTGGATTTCTTCCACTACCGCAATCTGGATGTCTCGACCGTGAAGGAACTGGCCAAACGCTGGAATCCACACGCATTGAAAGGCTTCGAGAAGCGCAATACGCACAAGGCGCTGGACGACATTCACGAATCCGTGGATGAGTTGGCCCACTATCGTCAGACGTTTCTGCGTCTGGATTCGGCGAAAAGTGAATGACAAAGGCTAGGCGCTCGTTGCGATGACGGTTTTCCGCTTCTCGTGTTGTCGATCCAGTGCCCAGCGAACATGCTCGCGTACCAGATCGGAAGGATAGGCCAATCGAGCGCGTAGCGCGGCTTCCACCCCAATGCTGTAAGGCGCATTGCCGAGTCCCACGGCCAGGTTGCGCAGCCAGCGTTCGTAACCGATGCGACGGATGGCACTGCCCTCGGTCTTGAGCAGGAATTCTTCTTCACTCCAGGCGAACAGGCGCACCAGTTCGGCGCGGTCGAGATCATGCCGCGGGGCAAAGTCTTTTTCGTCGCTGGCCCGCGTGAAACGAGTAAAAGGGCAGACCAGTTGGCAGTCGTCGCAGCCGTATATACGGTTGCCCATCGCCTCGCGGTACTTCTCGGGGATGCTACCGTGCAACTCGATGGTCAGGTAGGAGATGCAGCGCCGGGAATCCACCACCTTGTCATCGACGATGGCGCCGGTGGGGCAGGCGATGCGGCACTGAGAACATTTGCCGCAATGTTCGCTTTCGAAAGGGGCATCCACCGGCAGCGGCAGATCGGTGTAGAGCTCGCCAAGAAAGAACAGCGAACCGGCCTGAGGGTTGAGCAGCATCGAATTCTTGCCGAACCAACCGAGTCCGGCCTTCTGCGCCAAGGCGCGTTCCATGACCGGAGCGGAGTCGACGAAGACGCGATAACCGAAGGTGCCGACGTCGTCCTCGATGGCCTTGGCCAGTGTGGCCAACCGCTTGCGCATCAGCTTGTGGTAGTCCCGACCAAGGGCATAGCGGGACACATAAGCCTTGCTCGGCTGCCCCAGAACACGTGTGGTCTCGACCTCCGGGGGCAGGTAATCCATACGCACGCTGATGACCCGTAGCGTACCCGGTACCAGTTCCTCGGGGCGGGTGCGCTTGGTGCCGTGCTTGGCCATGAAGCCCATTTCACCCTGGTGACCCGCCGCCAGCCAGCGCTCGAGATAGTGTTCATGATCGTCGAGATCGGTATTGGTGATGCCGACCTGCTGAAATCCCAATTCGTGGCCACGGCGCTTGATGCACTCGGCGAGCGCATTCATGTCGGTGGCATCGGGTGGATTATATCGATGTGTCATGAGCGTGGAAAAACAGTGAAAGCTGTGACGGGCTGGCCTCGAGACAGGATGGCCACACTACACTAAGCCAAGGGTTGGGCATAGTCGGGAGCAGGTCACGAGCACACTTCTTTTAGTTCTTGAGCATAGCCCTTCTCGAGAACCGCTCAGGCTACATTCCGATATGCCATAGCAAGGAGACAAGTATGTCGCAGCACTATCCGCACCCGCTCTACCTTGCCGAGCAAGTACGCGAAATCGATCGGCGTGCGATCGCTGCCGGCGAGAATGATGGCTTCGATGGTTTCGATCTGATGCAGCGGGCCGCCAAGGCAGCCTATGAACAACTGCGCCAGCGTTGGCCCCAGACACGCAGCCTCGGCGTGCTCTGTGGTTCGGGAAACAATGCCGGGGACGGTTATGTGATAGCGGCGCTAGCGGCCCGGGATGGGTTGGCGGTGCAACTGATTGCCGTGCGTGACCCTGACGAACTCAAGGGAGATGCGGCGCGCGCCTTAGAAATGGCTCAAGCAGCGGGGCTGAAAGCAGTCGCCTGGCAGCAAGGCATGGTGCTAGACGCCGAGGTCATCGTCGACGCCTTGCTGGGCACCGGTTTGGGGGGGGAAGTGCGCGAGCCTTTCGCCAGCGTCATCGAAGGGATCAATGCCTGTGAACTGCCGGTGCTGGCGGTGGATATTCCTTCGGGTTTGGCCGCGGATACCGGTGCGGTGCTGGGCTGCGCGGTGGTTGCCGATGTCACCGTGACCTTTATTGCCGACAAGTTCGGTTTGCACACCGGCGAGGCCGCCGATCATGTCGGTGAGGTGGTGTTCTGCTCCTTGGATATCGATGCGCAAGCGCACCGGGACCTGCCACCGGTCGCTGACTTACTGGACGGGTCCGTGATCGGCACGGGGTTGCCGCGACGTTCTCGCGGCAGCCACAAGGGTGACTTCGGTCATGTGCTGGTGATCGGCGGGGCACCCGGCTTTGGTGGTGCGGCACTCTTGGCCAGTCAGGCCGCTGCCCGGCTCGGGGCGGGCAAGGTCAGCCTGGCCACGGCTCCAGAGCATGTCAGTGCCAGTTTGATACGTACTCCGGAGGTCATGGCGCGAGGGGTGCGGGGCGTCAGCGATACCATGAGGTTGCTCGAAGGCGCCGATGTGATCGTGATCGGTCCTGGGCTTGGTCAGGATGCCTGGGGGCAGGGCATGCTGCAGGCCGCACTGGAAACAGGCAAGCCGCTGGTCGTCGATGCGGATGGCTTGAATCTACTGGTCACCCATTGGCCTGATGAGAAGCGGGAAGACTGGATTTTGACCCCGCACCCCGGCGAAGCGGCACGACTACTGGACAGCAGTGCTAGAACGATACAGGCGGATCGTCTTGCCGCCGTTCGGACATTGCAGGATCAGCGCGGTGGTGCGGTAGTGCTCAAGGGAGCGGGTAGCCTGGTGGCTGGATCCCGCGGCGTGGCGGTCTGTCCCTACGGCAATCCGGGAATGGCCAGTGGAGGAATGGGCGATGTGTTGTCGGGAATACTCGGTGCGCTGATTGCTCAAGGGCTTGAAGTGGAACAGGCGGCACACGTCGGCATCACTTTGCATGCCCTGGCGGCGGATCGTGCTGCTGCCATGGAGGGAGAGCGTGGCTTGCTGGCGGGTGATCTGGCATCCTATGGGCGTTTTCTAGCGAACCCCGACATGAATGATTGATCGATGAACGCCGCCTATCTCTTACATGATGAAGCAGAGCAGGTCGCTTTTGGAGAAGCCTTGGGGCTCGCTCTGGAGGGGCATGGTCAGGTGCATCTGGAGGGTGAATTGGGTGCAGGCAAGACGACCCTTGCCCGTGGTGTCCTGCGTGCCTATGGCCATCAGGGCGCCGTAAAGAGCCCTACCTACACGCTGGTGGAACCGTATCAGCTGGAGTCGGTTCGCGTGCATCATTTTGATCTGTATCGTCTCGGGGACCCCGAAGAGCTCGAGTTCATCGGCGCGCGGGATTTGCTCGAAGAAGACAGTCTCAATCTGATCGAGTGGCCGATTCGTGGTAAAGGTTGGCTGCCTTCTGCCGATCTTATCATTGTATTGTGCGTCATCGGTGCAGGGCGCGAGGCTCGATTGGCGACGGGCTCGAGCCATGGCGAAAATGTTCTTGCACGGCTTGCCGCGCTTGTTCCAGAAAGGACCCGGAACACTTCATGAAATGGTTGATCAACTCTCGTCACCGTCGGCATCCCTGCGCTTGGCTGCGTTCAGGATGGCCGTGTGTGCTATCAGCGTTACTGATGGCGCTGTCATCGCCATTGGCGATGGCCAGTGATGTCGATAATTTGCGCATCTGGGCTGCGCCGGATCATGCCCGTCTGGTATTCGATCTTTCCGATCCGACGAGCGCCAATGTTTTCTCCTTGAATAATCCTGATCGTCTGGTCATTGATCTTGCCGACAGCCGCCTGCAATTGGATACCTCTCGCCTGGATCTGAGCGGAAGCGCTATCAGTGCTATCCGTACGGGTACTCGTGACGGGGATGATCTGCGGGTGGTGTTGGATCTGAGTCGCGAGGTGAACCCCAAACATTTCACCTTGGCGCCCAACGACAAGTATGGTCACCGGCTGGTGGTGGATCTCGAATACCCCGGGGCGAGCGCGGTGCAAAACCCCATCGACCCCATCGAAGCCAAGATTCGTGAGCAGGAGATCGCCACCGATCGCGCCCTGGCGGAGGCTGAGATAAGCGGTGATCCTACCGCCGAAGCGTCCCTGCCGGCACGGCAAGACAAGGCGAAGCCACATCCCAAACGGGACATCATCATTGCGGTGGACGCCGGACATGGCGGCGAAGACCCCGGCGCCATGGGCCCCCGAGGGACTCGCGAGAAAGATATCGTGCTGGACATCGCCCGCCAGCTCGAGAAGATCATCGCCGATACGCCGGGCTTCAAGGCGGTGATGATTCGTGATGGCGACTATTATGTCGGCCTGCGTCAGCGCACTCTGCTGGCCCGGGATCAGAAGGCCGACTTCTTCGTATCGATCCACGCCGACGCGTTCAAGAGCCCGCGTCCCAGCGGTAGCTCTGTGTTCGCCTTGTCCCAGAGCGGGGCGACCTCGGAAACCGCCAAATGGCTGGCAGCGAGTGAAAATCGATCGGACTTGATCGGCGGCGTCGATGGCAATCTCGATCTGTCCGACAAGGACGAGGTGCTGCGCGGTGTGCTGCTCGACCTGACCATGACCGCGACCCTCAACGACTCTCTGGCGGTGGGGGGCCAGGTGCTTGATCAGTTGGGTCAGATCAGCAAGCTGCACAAGTCGCGGGTCGAACAAGCCGGGTTCATGGTACTCAAGTCGCCGGATATTCCTTCACTGCTGGTCGAGACGGGGTTTATTTCCAATCCCCAGGAGGAGGCCCGTCTGCGCGACCCGAGTTATCAGCGCGGCCTGGCCAAGGCCATTTTTGCGGGTGTCAACGCGCACTTCCGGCGCAACCCGCCGCCGGCCAGTCTACTGGCCTGGCAACGCGATCGCCAGCGCGGCGGCGAAACCAACGAATATCGTATCCAGCCGGGCGACACCCTGTCCGAGATCGCGTCCCAGCATGCCGTGCCGGTACAGACCCTGCGACAGGCGAACGAGTTGAATGGCGACGTGATTCGAGTAGGGCAGGTGTTACGTATCCCGCGCGGATGACTTGCCCCTGCCCCCTTGTTTCTCAATCTTAGGCCCAGTCAGCGAGATGAAATGACCCAGACGCGACGTATTCATGTACTCAATCCGCGACTGGCTAACCAGATCGCCGCCGGCGAGGTGGTCGAGCGACCATCGTCGGTGATCAAGGAACTGATCGAGAATGCCATCGATGCGGGGAGCCGCCGCATCGAGGTGGAACTCGAGACGGGGGGTGCGCGGCTGATCAAGATTCGCGACGATGGAAGCGGTATTGCCGAAGACGACTTGCCCTTGGCGCTATCACGCCACGCGACCAGCAAGATCGAGTCGCTGGAGGATCTCGAAGGCGTTGCAAGTCTCGGCTTTCGCGGCGAGGCATTGGCCTCGATCAGTTCCGTGTCGCGACTCGAGCTTGTCTCCAATGCTCAGGACGATCCTACCGCCGGCTGGCGAGTGGTGGCCGAAGGGCGCGATATGGAGCCTAGGGTCTCGCCGGCACCGCACCCCCGCGGAACGACGGTGGTGGTTCGGGATCTATTTTTCAATACACCAGCCCGACGCAAGTTCCTGCGTACCGAGAAGACAGAGTTTTCCCACGCGGAAGAAGTGTTCCGGCGACTGGCGCTGTCACGCTATGACATCGGTTGGACGCTGCGCCACAATCAGAAGACGCTTCATCAACTGCATCCAGCCAGGGATGCCGCTGCAAGTGAGCGTCGCATCAGTGCTCTGCTGGGCAGCAAGTTTCTCGAAAATGCCTTGCATCTGGATATCGAGGCTTCCGGTTTACGACTGTGGGGTTGGGTGGGTCTTCCAACGCACTCCCGGGCCCAGGCGGATCAGCAGTATCTCTTCGTCAATGGGCGCGTGGTGAGGGACCGTCTTGTCGCCCATGCCATTCGTCAGGCCTATCGCGACGTGCTGTTTCACGGTCGTCATCCTGTCTTTGTACTCTACCTGGAACTCGACCCGACGGTCGTCGACGTCAATGTGCACCCAACCAAGCACGAAGTGCGCTTTCGCGACGGTCGTCTGGTGCACGATTTTCTATTCTCGAGCCTGCATCGCGCCCTGGGCGAGGCCCGACCCAATACCGACGCCCAAGCCGGAGATGTGGCGGAGAGAGCACAGGCGCCGGCCGCTGATGTGCAGGGCACACCCCTTCCGGGGCGTCCCGGCTGGCAGCAGCAGATGGCCCTGCGTTCCGGAGCGGACAGCGAGACACCTCCTGGCCCCGGCCGAGTACGCGAGTTCATGGCCGGCTACCATGCCCTGCATCCCGAGCACGAAGAGAGTCTTCTGAGGCCGCAGACTCCGGCACCGGGTGGCCAAGAAGCGCAGACAGCGCTTAGGGAGCGCCAGAACGGTAGCGACCCGCTTACGGTGATGCCTGGACGCGTCTTGCCCGATGATGATCCTACCCAGGCGCCCCCCCTGGGCTACGCCATCGCCCAGCTCCATGGCGTCTATATTCTCGCCCAGACCTCTCGCGGCCTGGTGGTGGTGGATATGCATGCGGCGCATGAGCGGATCACCTATGAGGGTATGAAGCAGCAGGTGTTTGGTGAAGTGGGTACCAGTGCCGCGCTGGATGCTCAGCCCTTGCTGGTGCCCGTGTCCCTGGCGGCGAGTGCCGCCGAGGTGGACACCGCCGAGCAGTGTCGCGAGGCGTTCTCTCGCTTGGGGGTGGAACTCGATGTGGCGGGCCCCGAGACGTTGCTGGTGCGTCAGGTCCCGAGCCTGCTGGCCCAGGCCGATGTGGAGCCCCTGGTTCGCGACATGCTGGCGGATCTCGAACGTTACGGACGTTCGAATCGCCTAGAGGCGCATATCAATGAGTTGCTCTCGACCATGGCCTGCCATGGTAGCGTGCGGGCCAATCGGCGCTTGAGCATCGCCGAGATGAACGCCTTGCTGCGGGACATGGAGCGCACCGAGCGCAGCGGTCAGTGCAATCATGGCCGTCCGACCTGGACCGAGATGTCGATGCAGGAATTGGACAAGCTGTTCCTGCGTGGCCAGTGAACGGCGGTGCGTGCATGAAAGATAACCGACCGTTGGCCATCCTGTTGATGGGGCCTACCGCCTCGGGCAAGACCGATCTGGCCATGGCGTTGCACGAACGTCTGGGCTGTGAGCTGATCAGTGTCGATTCCGCGATGGTCTATCGCGGCATGGATATCGGCACCGCCAAGCCGTCGCCGGAGGAGCTGGCGCGCGCACCGCACCACCTGATCGACATACGCGATCCTGCGGATCCTTACTCGGCGGCTCAGTTTCGCGATGATGCGCGTCGAGAAATGCAGCGTATCAGTGATAACGGAGGCATTCCGCTTCTGGTAGGCGGTACCATGCTCTATTACAAAAGCCTACTGGGTGGTGTAGGAAACCTTCCCGCCGCAGATACCGCGATTCGTGCCGAGCTCGAAAAGTGGGCGGCTCGAGAGGGACTGAATGCATTATATGCTGAGCTTGAGCAGGTCGATCCAGAGTCCGCTCGCCGCATCCATCCCAATGATCCACAACGACTGATGCGTGCGCTCGAGGTTCAGCGCATCAGTCAAAAGCCCATGAGCGAACTGTGGCGCGAACAGCAAAAGGAAACCTTTGCCTGGCAAACGTTGTCCATTGGGCTCGTACCTGCGCAACGCAGCGTCCTGCACGAACGGATCGCAGTACGCTTTTCGTTGATGCTCGAGCGAGGTTTCATCGAGGAAGTCACCAGACTCAAGGCACGGGAGGACCTGCACCTTGGGCTGCCGGCGATGAAGAGCGTGGGTTATCGCCAGGTATGGCACTACCTGGAAGGAGTCTACGATAGAGAAGAATTGATACATAAGGGCGTTGTCGCCACCCGACAGCTGGCCAAACGTCAGATGACCTGGCTGCGCAGTTGGCCGGAGCTTCACTGGGTGGATACCCAAGATGCCAAGAGGTTACAAAACGTCTTGAAAATCGTGCGCCAGGGCAGCACTTAGCGTAAGATGCTACTTTCGCAAGGACGGTAGGAAGAATAGATTGTTCCTACCGTTGGGTATCTTGCCCAAGCGAGTCAGACGACAACGATATCAACATATTATAGAGACAGTTAGGGAGAGCAAAATGTCCAAAGGGCAGTCCCTTCAAGACCCGTATCTGAACATCCTGCGCAAGGAGCGTATTCCGGTGTCCATCTTCCTGGTCAACGGGATCAAGCTACAGGGTCAGATCGAATCTTTCGACCAATTCGTCATTCTGTTGCGCAATACCGTCAGCCAGATGGTCTATAAGCATGCCATTTCGACGGTGGTACCTTCGCGTAATGTACGCTTGCCGGCTCAGGACCCTAATATGGCGGAGCAGGAATAATTGATCACGAGGCCTTGATTGTTTTTTGAACGTCCCGACGCCGGTGAAACGGCGGTTCTCGTCCATATTGATTTTCAGGATGAGCAGGAGCGCGAGGATCCGGGAGAACTTCTGGAGCTGGTACGTTCCGCCGGCGCAGAACCAGCGACGCTGTTGCAGGGCAGTCGACGGCGGCCGGATCCTCGTGCCTTCATAGGTAGTGGCAAGATGGAGGAGTTGCGGGAGCTGCTCGCTATCCATGCCGCTGAATTGGTGATTTTCAATCATTCGTTGAGTCCGTCCCAGGAACGCAACCTGGAACGGGCGTTGAAGTGTCGTGTGCTGGACCGCACCGGACTGATACTGGATATCTTCGCCCAGCGAGCGCGTACCCATGAGGGCAAGCTTCAGGTCGAACTGGCGCAGCTGGAATACATGTCCACCCGTCTTGTAAGGGGCTGGACTCACCTTGAGCGTCAGAAGGGCGGGATCGGCTTGCGTGGTCCGGGTGAAACTCAGCTCGAGACCGATCGTCGCTTGCTGCGGGCGCGTATCAAGGCTATTCACAAGCGTCTCGACAAGGTACGCAGTCAGCGCGAGCAGAATCGCCGCGCGCGCGCTCGAGCCGACATTCCCAGCGTCTCCTTGGTAGGCTATACCAACGCGGGTAAATCGACCCTGTTCAATGCGTTGACCAGTGCTGAGGTATATGCCGCGGATCAGTTGTTCGCGACGCTGGACCCAACACTTCGACGCCTGGAGATCAGTGATGTCGGGCCGGTGATCCTGGCGGATACGGTGGGGTTCATTCGTCATTTACCCCACAAGCTGGTGGAAGCTTTCCAGGCCACCTTGCAGGAGGCCAATGAAGCAACATTGTTGATTCATGTGATCGATGCCGCGGACCCGGATCGTGAACTCAACATCGGGGAGGTCGAAGGAGTCCTCGACGAGATCGGCGCAGACGACGTGCCGTGTCTACGGGTCATGAACAAGATTGATCTATTGGGCAGCGCACCACGCATCGAACGTAATGGCGACGGACTGCCCGAGGTCGTCTGGGTATCGGCACAACAGGGATCAGGGTTCGATCTCCTGGCTCAGGCGTTGTCCGAACGCCTGGCAGAGGATGTCATCGAGGCGCACCTCACCTTGTTACCGGAACAGGGTAGATTACGTGCTGGCCTGCACGACTTGGGGGCAGTGCGCGAGGAGGCATTCGATGATCAAGGACGTATTCTGCTCGATATTCGCTTGCCGCGGCGCGACTTCATGCAGTTGCTTGCGCGCCTAGGCGAAAAAGCCAAGGATTATTTACCGCCGGAAGACAGGGAGTCGACGGTGTGGACTCAAGAGGCTCCAGAATGGCCCTAGCGGGTATGAGTCTTGCAAACGCAATCAATGCATGTCGCAAACAGTGCTTAGTGGAGACGACGTATGGCTTGGAATGAGCCTGGCGGTGGTGGCAATCAGCACGACCCCTGGAGTGGTGGCGGCCGACGCGGTAGCGGTGGCGGCGGTAATGGCGGGGGCAGCAATCAGGGCCCGCCAGATCTGGATGAGGCGTTGAAGAAATTCCAGGACAAGATCAACAAGATGCTCGGTGGCGGCCGTGGCAAACGTGGTGGCGGTGGTAATGGAGGCGGTGCCGGCGGTGGAAAACGCAATGTATTTGCCTTGCCGGGCCTGCTTCTGATCATTGCCTTGGCGATCTGGGCAGCGACCGGCTTCTATCTCGTCGATCAATCGGAGCGTGGCGTGGTGCTGCGTTTCGGTAAGCTTCAGGGCGTGGTCAATCCAGGCCTGCACTGGAATCCGCCACTGATCGATGAAGTGCGCATGGTCAATGTCACCCGTGTGCGCTCGATCACCCAGACCAAGTCGATGTTGACTCAAGATGAGAATATCGTCGAGGTCGAGATGTCGGCACAGTATCGTGTCGCGGACCCGGGGGATTTCGTACTCAATGTCCGTAATCCGGATATCACGATCGAAAATGCACTGGATTCTGCCTTGCGTCATGTCGTGGGGGGCACGGAAATGGATCAGATCCTGACGTCCGGTCGTGAGCTGCTTGCGGATACGGTATCCACACGTCTGCAAACCTATCTCAACAACTACAATATTGGCGTGACGATTCAGACGATCAACGTCGAGTCGACCTCGGCGCCGGATGCGGTGCAGGAAGCCTTTGACGATGTCATCAAGGCCCGCGAGGATCGCCAGCGCACCATCAACCAGGCAATCGGTTATGCCAACGCCATCATCCCGGTCGCTCAGGGTAAGGCGCAGCGCATGATCGAACAGGCCCAGGGGTATCGCGAGTCTGTCGTGGCGGACGCTCAGGGTAACTCCAACCGTTTCAACTCCTTGTTGTCCGAATACCGGAACGCTCCGCAGATAATGCGCGATCGCATGTACATTGAGACCATGTCCGAGGTATTGAGTAATACCAGCAAGGTATTGGTGGATATCAGCGAAAGCAGCCCCTTGATGGTACTGCCTCTGGATCAGCTACAGCGCGCCCAGGATGGCACGGATGAGAGCAGCGAAGACGCCATTCGAAAGTCGGGTGGTCAAGCGGGAATGGATCCACGCCTGCTCGATCGTCTGCGTAACAATAGCCAATCCGAATCGGGTAACAGCATCCGCAGGGAGGGTCGTTAATGATCAATAACCGTTCCCTGCTCATCGTCGCCGGTCTGGCCGCGGTCGCTTGGGTAGGCAGCAACAGTCTGTATATCGTCGATGAAACCGAGCGCGCAGTGAAGTTGCGCTTCGGTGAAATCATCGAAGAGGACATCCAGCCCGGATTGCATTTCAAGATTCCTGTCACTCAGACGGTGCGTAACTTCGATGTGCGTATCCGCACGTTGGACACGGATACCAGCCGCTACCTGACGCTGGAGAAGAAGGCGGTCATCGTCGATTCCTTCGTCATGTGGCAGGTGGTCAACCCCACGCGGTATTACGAGGCCACCTCCGGGGATGAGCTATCCGCTGAACGCTTGATTACGCCCCGAGTGGATGAAAGCCTGCGTAACGAGTTCGGTCGTCTCGAGCTTCAGGAAATCATCGCAGAAAAGCGTGACGCACTGATGTCCGGGCCTACCGAACAGCTCAATAGCTTGCTGCGGGATGAACTTGGGGTGGCGATCATCGACATTCGTATCAAGCGTATCGATCTGCCGGATCAGGTTACCCAGGCCGTCTATGAGCGCATGCAGACCGAGCGTAACCGCGAGGCGCGTGAATACCGTGCCCAGGGTGAGGAACAGGCTGAAAAGGTCCGCGCCAATGCCGATCGCCGACAGCAGGTATTGTTGGCCGAGGCCCGGGCTCGCGCCGAAACCCTGCGAGGGCAAGGGGATGCCGAGGCCGCGGCCATCTATTCCGATGCCTATCAGCAGGACGCAGAGTTCTTCCGCTTCTATCGGAGCTTGAACGCCTATCGTGAAAGCTTCGATAACAAGAGCGATCTGCTCATACTCGATCCATCCAGCGACTTCTTCCGCTATCTGGAAGGTTCGCAGCCCCAAGACACCCAAGAGTAGTCGGCGACATGGCTCTGCGGGGTACACCCGCAGAGCAAACATGATAAAATCCTTCTTGACCGGGCAAGCCCCGGTTTTTTTGTGGCCATTCAATTCTGGCAGGATAGACTGATGACCATTGCTGACCGCTGGCTGCTTCCCGACGGTATGGACGAAGTACTTCCCCCCCAGGCGACGCGCATGGAACAGTTGCGCCGCGCCTTGCTCGATCTTTATTACCGCTGGGGGTACGATCTGGTGATGCCACCGCCGGTGGAGTTTCTGGATTCGCTACTGACCGGTACCGGTACCGATCTTGATCTGCAGACCTTCAAGCTTACCGATCAATTGACCGGTCGCATGATGGGGGCAAGTGCCGATGTCACGCCTCAGGTAGCGCGCATGGATGCCCATTCCCTGAGTCGTCAGGGGCCAGCGCGTTTGTGTTATTGCAACTCGGTGCTGCGCGCTCAGGCGGATCAGCATCAAAGCGGGCGCAGCCCGGTGCAAGTGGGGGTGGAGCTGTTCGGTCATGCGGGGCTGGAGGCGGACCTTGAAATTCTGCATCTGGCTCTGTCGAGCCTGTCTGTCGCTGGCGCGGACGAAATTCATCTGGCGTTGGGTCACATCGGTATCTATCGCGATCTGGCTCAGGCCGCGGATCTCGACGCCGTAAGGCAACGCGCGCTGTTCGAAGCCATCGAGCGCAAATCTCCAGGTGAAGTGGCCAGACAGGTCGAGCCACATGTAAAGGACCCTCATCTGACGAAACAGCTAAAGGCATTGGTGGGCTTGCATGGCGGTGTGGACGTCCTGGATGAAGCGCGCACGCTGTTTGCGGGTGCTTCCAATACGATCCTCCAGGCACTGGATCAGCTTCAGGCGCTCTATCGTGGCGTGAGCGAGAACTATCCGGAGGTGACGCTCTATTTCGATCTGGCCGATCTGCGCGGGTATCAGTATCACACAGGCATGACGTTCGCCGCCTATGTGCCAAGTTATGGACAGGCGTTGGTCAAAGGCGGGCGCTACGACGATACGGGGCAGGCGTTTGGTCGTGCGCGCCCAGCGACGGGGTTCTCGATGGACCTGAAATTACTGGCGTCACTGGCTGAGAGTCCTCCGGCGGAAGATGGTATCTGGGCGCCGATATGTGCCACCGAGCCGGCCAAACAGCGCTTGGCCGAACAGGTCGGACGTTTGCGGCAGGCAGGCGAACGGGTCGTTCAGGCATTGCCCGGGCAGAGTACCGGACCTGTGGAACATCGCTGTAACCGTTGCCTGGTGGAGACGGACAACGGTTGGCAGATTTCTTCATTGAATTCATGCCGTTAGTGCGCTCTTCAAAGCGACCAGGCGAACGGCCACTCCATCAAAAGACGGATCAAACGATCAAGAGAAGGGAGCAATGGGCAAGAACGTAGTGGTATTGGGCACCCAATGGGGTGATGAAGGTAAGGGCAAGGTAGTCGACCTGCTCACCGAGTCGGCCTCTGCGGTCGTGCGTTTTCAAGGTGGTCACAATGCCGGTCATACGCTGGTGATCGATGGTGAAAAGACCGTACTGCATCTAATTCCTTCCGGCGTCTTGCGTGACGATAAAGTTTGCGTAATCGGCAACGGCGTAGTGCTCTCGCCGGAGGCGTTGATCAAGGAAATTCGCGAACTCGAGGCCAAGGGCGTTCCAGTGCGCCAGCGTTTACGTCTGTCGCCGGCCTGTCCGTTGATCCTCAGCTACCATGTGCATCTTGACCAAGCTCGGGAGAAGGCGCGGGGCGTGGCCAAGATTGGTACCACGGGGCGTGGCATCGGTCCTGCCTACGAGGACAAGGTGGCTCGTCGTGGGCTGCGTCTGGGCGATATGCTGCATCGTGAACGCTTCGCGTCGAAGCTTGGTGAAGTGCTGGATTACCACAACTTCGTGCTGCAGCATTATCACGGTGAGCCTCCCGTCGATTTCCAGCAGGTGCTCGATGAGGCCATGAGCATGGCCGAGGAATTGCGCCCCATGGTGTGCGACACGGTCAGTCTGGTGCATGCCATGCGCAAGGCGGGTGACAACATTCTCTTCGAAGGCGCTCAAGGATCGCTGCTCGACATCGATCACGGCACCTATCCCTATGTCACCAGTTCCAACACTACTGCCGGCGGCACCGCGACCGGTTCCGGGGTTGGTCCTCTATATCTCGATTATGTGTTGGGTATTACCAAGGCCTATACCACGCGGGTTGGATCAGGTCCTTTCCCGACCGAGCTGTTCGATGAGTTTGGCCGCCACCTGGCCGAACGGGGCCACGAGTTTGGCGCCACTACCGGACGTCCACGCCGCTGCGGCTGGTTCGATGCCGTTGCGCTACGTCATGCGGTGCAGATCAATTCGGTATCGGGTATCTGCCTGACCAAACTCGACGTGCTCGATGGTCTGGAAACTATTCGCGTGTGCATCGGCTATCGCAGCAAGGATGGGGACGAGCTCGACACACCCGTCGATTCCGAAGGGTATGAAGCGGTAGAGCCCATCTATCAAGATTTACCGGGCTGGAGTGAGTCGACGCTGGGTGTCAAGCGCGTAGAAGAATTGCCGGACAATGCCCGCGCGTATATCAGCTTTCTGGAAGAGCAGACCGGCACGCCGATCGATATCATTTCGACGGGACCGGATCGCAACGAGACCATCGTGTTACGCAACCCGTTTTCGGTATAACGCAGGAATGTGGTGATCCAAATGAAACAGCCGGCGATTCGCCGGCTGTTTCGATTCTGCTTCCTGGATACTGAAGAGACTAGCCCACCTGAGCGGCCTGGCGAGCAGCCTCGATGGCTTCCGGGTCCTGGAGCAGTTCGCGCATGGTTTGCAGCGCGATCTGGCTATCGCCATCGATGACTTTATCCAGCCACAGGAGTGCCTGGGTTTCATCGACGCCTTCCAGACCGTTGGCCATGAGATAGGCCTTGGCCAGCGCCAGTCGCGCCGTGCGATTACCGCTGCTGGCCGCCTGGAACAGCAACTCGGCGCCGCGTTCAGGGTCCAGCTCGAGGGCCTCGCCCTGTAGATATTCGCTGCCCAGAGCCGACTGGGCACCGGAATGTCCTGCATCGGCGGCTTCCGTCATCAACCGGCGTCCCTGGTCCACGTCTTTCGGGATTCCCGCGGTACCATAGAGCTTCGCATGACCTAGCAGCGACTTGGCCCAGGGATCACCGGCATCAACGGCAAACGACAGCCATTTTTCTGCCAATTCGGGATTGGTCTCGACCCCTTTGCCATTGAGATAGGCCTCTCCCAAGGTGCGCGCCGCATAGGGGTTACCGCTCTCGGCAGATTGATTCAGATAACGTAGCCCCGTCTCGACATCCTTCTCGACATAGTTACCGGCGAGATAGGCTTCGCCAAGGAACAATCGAGCGCCACTGTTGCCATTACGCGCCGCCTGACGCAGCATTTCCAGTCCGCGTTCGGGCTCCGCCGCCACGAGTTCACCCTTGAGCAGAATTTCGCCCAGATCGGCCCGGGCACCGGCGTGACCGCGTGCCACCGCGCTTCTCAGATAATCGATGCCATACTTGGCATTGCGCTGTACCCCCTGACCCTTGAGATACATGCGACCCAAGCTGGCTGCAGCCCCGGCATGACCTTCGTCGTAAGCGCGCTTGAACCAGATGCGCGCCTGACGATAATTCTGACGGACTCCCTGACCATTGAGGTAGGCGCGACCCAGATCCGCCATCGCAGCTGGATCACCCATCTCGGCGGCACGTATGAGGGCGTCTATATCTCCCTGTTCACCCAAGGCGCGATAGGTGCGGGACAAGGCGCCCTCAGCCGAGTTGTGCCCAGCTTCCCGGGCGCGAGTGAGCCATTGCTCGGAACGCTGAAGATCCTGGGGGATCAGTTCGCTGTCGCGATAGGCTCGGCCGAGTACGACCATGGCATAAGCATCGCCGCTGTTGGCTGCTTTCTCCAGCAGGCTCAGTGCCTCTCCGGATTCGCTCTGTTGCAGCGTGCCATCGACAAAGGCTTCGCCCAGTTTGGTCATAGCAGTGGTGTCGCCGGCCTTGACGGCTTGGCGCAGCAGGCGTTCGGCTTCCGCATCATCGCGCTTGAGAATGCGTCCTTCGAGATAGGCTTCGCCGAGAATACGCGAGGCAAATATCTGGCCGCGATCGGCGGCATCGGAGAGATACTGAATGGCCCGTACGCCATCCGGCGCAACGCCGTTACCCGTCAGGTAGGCCTCACCGAGCAGGGCGGTGGCATACTCGCTGCCCGCTTCATGACCGCGTTGCAGATACTCGATGCCACGCTGAGGATTGGTGGGGTTGATGTCTGGATCCAGATAGGTGTCGCCGAGTACGGCGAGGGCTAGGGGATCATCCTTGCGTGCCGCTTTTTCGAGCATCGCAATGCCCTTGTCGGCCTGCCGTGGGAGGGTCTTGCCTTCGAGGTAAGCGCGCCCGAGCGTGACCTCGGCCAGCGTAGAGCCTTGAGCGGAGGCTTTTTCAAGCCATTGTGCGCCTTGCTCTGGGTTGGCGGTAACACCCGGAGTGCCACCGAGTAACGCCTTGCCCAGATGTTCCATGGCTTCGACATCACCGGCGTCGGCGGCCCGGGTCAGCAGGTCGAGCCCACGCTGAGTATCGCCCGTGGCCAATAACGCTTCCCCCGCTTCCCCAAGCGCCTCGGGGTTGTTCGACTCCGCAGCGCGCTCCAGCCACTCAAGCCGCTTCTGGGGATCGGGCTGGAGCAGGCCATCCGGCTCGTAGAGCGCGGCAAGCTGCATCATGGCGTCGATATCGCCTGCTTGTGCCTGGGGTTTGATCGCTTCTGCATAGCGCTGTGCATAACTGCGCGACTGTCCGATATTCGTTTCGGCCCAGCCGTTGGCGCTATAGGCCTCGGCCAACGCCTTCATGGCATTGGGGTAGCCCTGATTGGCCGCCTGCTGATAGAGCTCGATGGCGAGTTCAGGCTTGGGCGATACGCCGATACCTTGGACCAGCATGTCGGCCAGTAGCGCCAACGAGCTGCCGCCGCCTTGCTCCTCGACCGACAGCTTGGCCAACCGGTAGGCCAGGGTCTCGTTGCGTTCCACGCCGTCGCCCGCCAGGTAAAGCTTGGCCAGCTTGCGCGCAGCATGTTTATGCACCGAGGACGGCGTTTCCAGGGCTTTGCCATAGAGTCTGGCCGCTCGAGCCGGATCACGTGGCACCCCGATGCCGTCGTCATAGATTTGAGCCAGTTCATAGTAGGCGGGGGGATAGTCTCGACGCATCAAGGATTGGAACTGCTCGATACCCTCCTCGATGTTGCCTTGTTCGATTGCCTGGCGGCCAAATTCCACCTGCCCCCATTCCATCGACCCCATGTCCGGGGACTGGCCGCCGTCGAACCAATTGTTGTAGCGGGGATCCACGGCGGGTTCGGGTAGGCTGGCGGTATCGAGCGTGCCTCCACCACCGCTGGCACAGCCGCCAAGCGCTGCTATTACGGCGCTGGTGATGAGCAAACGTGCAAGGCGGGGAGTGCGATGCACGAATGAGTGTGTCAATGTCGGTCCTGGCATGATCTGTGTCCTCCCTGAACGAAACACGGAGTGTGTTTCGCTGCCATTGTTCGAATGTGGTCATTACGACGTAGGTGAGTGTCAGACCGCAATTCGTGGAATCGAATCCATTACAGCCATTCGTCTTTCACGTTGGGTAATAGACGAATGGATCAACCGGAGAAAACCTCGGTTTCTTCGATTTCTTCGCGTTTCTGCTCGATGATTTCATGTCGTTGCGCATCGGGGTCCATGAAGTAGAGCGTTGCATACCCCCCGGCACTGCGATTGAAAATCGGACGCATCGGTTTGATGAATTCCGCGATCCTGGGGTCATTGAACTGATGCTGATAGATCTCCATCCAGGCGAAATACTGATCGTCCGTGAAAAACCCTGTGTACTGTTCCGCAGGGGCTAAATCGCCGAGAGCTGCGGGATTCTCGAAGATGTCCAGGGCGAAATCGACCGCGTCATGTATCGTCTTTCCATCGATTTCCAGGTCGAAGATGTCATAGCCCTGGCGCGAGACGATCTGCATGTTGGTGACCAGATAGAGAAGAGCATAGTTCTGATAGTGACTGGCCCGGCGTCCGCGTTTCATTTCCAGACGAAAGGCGCCGTCATTGATGAGGTCGCTGAGTGCCGAATAGATAGCACTGACACCGAAGTGAAACAGTTCCTGGTCTTCGGTGAGTATCCCGACCATGGTGCCGTAGAGCGCCCGACGATAGAAGTGATTGTTGCAGCAGCTATTATCGGGGCGCCCGGGGATATCGGCGTGCTGATGAGCAAGGCGATTGAGCCAGTCGTCGATACGCTCTTTTTCCTCCTGCATGCCGTTCACTTGTGGACGCACGACCGAATAAGCCATGGCCGCGGCAAAAATCATCGACTCCGTGGCAAACCAGGCCTGTGGGTGGGAAGAGACGTAATAGAAATCCATTATGCCATCTGCCTGAGCCCAATGATCCAGGAAGGACACCAGGCATTCGGCGTAATAGATATCGCCGCTCGCCACGTAACTGCCTGACAGCTTGGAGACGGTGTCTTCGAACTGGAATAGTGGACGCGAGGCGAAGCGCCACTCATCGGGGCTCGGATAGAAGCCGGGAATGCGGATCTGATCCGATAGCGGGGGAATGGCCAATACCTGCTGGCAACTTAAACTGTTCCTGAGCTGGGCAGCCTGTTGCATGAGCATAGGGTTGTCAGTGTTCTTGATCAGTTCGATGCGTTCCTGCACGTCAAAGTAGGAAGCGTCAGGATCGGTCACGGTATACTTGGAAAGATCCAGCGCTTCTCGCTCTTCGATAGTCATCGCATGAACGTTGAAAACGCTGCCGAAGACCAGGCTCAATGCCATCATCATCGATGGCAAGAAGCCTTTTCCGATCCATTGGTGCGGATGAAATCCATTTTGCAAGAACATAGAGTAATGCATCGCCGTTAAAGAGAATGATGCCCTGTGATAATTGATCAGCCACGCGGGCGATAGAAGCGGAAGTCGGAGAAGTCGGCGACCTGATCACGCGGTGTGCGCCACTCTTCGCCATTGCCACCGAAGAAGGTCGAGAACATCAATCCATCGGCATAGATATGCGCGTTGGTGCGATAGACGATGTTGTTCTGCTCGAGCACGGGATCACCATTGATCCAGACCCGCGCGATTCCATTTTTCTGGTCAGGATCGTTGAGAATGATTTCCTGCTCGATGGTCACCCATTCGCCGGTGGGGAAGATCCAGGAGCCACGGCCTACGGATTTACCGTAGTCGGTATCCTTGATGACATACTCATAGAGTTCTCCCTGGCCATCCTCGCGCCACATGAAGCGAACGGAAAATCCTTCTTCACCGGTAACTTCTTCGCCTCCGCTGGGAGCAATCCCCCCGTATAGCCCGGGCAGTTTGCCTCCTTTGACGAAATCGAAGCCTGGTTCGAAGCGCACCTTGTATTGCAGGCAGGCACTCTCGGACTTGGAAAGACCATCGATGGTGGCAAAGAAGCCAGCCCCCCCCTTGCCGTTATCGCTGGGAGAAGAGGTGCCCGCCGGATAGTGGACTCGCAGTGCCGTTTCACTCAGTCCCGCCTGTTGAGGAGAGAGCACTTCGATATTCTCGCGGGTCCCCCAGTCATCGTTGGTGCCATAACCGATGCGCACTGCATCCTTGCCGTCCTTGGGGTTGATCGGTGGTGCCGGGTCTGCCACCAGTTCGTAGCGGGCAGAGCAGGGGGCTACCTGAGGGATACCGAGCTTGGCTTCGTCACCGTCATCCGCAGCGGCGGCCATGCCAGGTAGTGTGACCAATAGGCTGGTTAGTACCAGATGAGACACACCACGGCTTTGATCAAAATAACGATTAGACATTCAACTCTCCTTGATGCTGACTCATGTCATCACGCTGATAGAAATCAACGCTCAGGCACCGCTCTCGTTGGTGTCTTCACTTTTTACCGCTTCGGCAGTATCCACACCGAATAGACGTAGCGTCTGTTGGACCACGGCGCGTCCGCCTTGCCAGATCCATTCGACCGCGCTGTCGATTACCGGCGCTTCGCTGAAACGTACATCAACAGGGGTTCCGACTGCGCTGGCCGGTAGGGGTTCCTTGGGGACCAGTAGCACACTGGCCACATTCTGCTGCTGACGGACCCACTTCGGGAAACCGGCGCGGGGCTGACTCTCGACATCCAGCGCGACGGTACGCACCGTGGCCTCGATGGGTTCAGAGGCATTGGGCAGGGCGATGTAGGCCTTCTGGTGTGGTTGGATACGTGCGATGTCGCTCATGTGCACCAGGGCTTCTGCCATGACGTCGTTATCACTGGTCTGGATCAGCGTCATGATGCGCTCGCTTTCATTGATGTAGACGCCCCCGGCCCCGCTCAGTGCCCAGGCCACCTGGCAATCACAGGGACTGTAGATGGTGTTGGCCGACATCTGCGCTTCCAGGGCATCGATACGCGAGCTTTCATAATCCCTCGCGGTTTCGAACTGCTCGATTCTGGCCTGAGCAATCTCCGGCGAAACGCTTTCATAGCTACTTGGCTCGCCGCCGGATGGGGTGGCCGAGTCCGCCATGAGCACGTCATTGTTACCATCGATGGCTTCCTGCATGTTCTTGATCAACTGCTGGTTATACGTGTGCGAGGCCTTGGCCAGGATGAGATCCGTCTGCAATGAGCTGTTGATGACCGTCGTGAGTTTTTGGTCGCGCTTTACCTGATCCCCGGCCTTGAGGCCATGTTCCGCCAGAATGCCGGGGCCGGGGGCGCGAATGTCGATACGCGGCGCGGTGACGGCAGCAAAGCTCGGCTCGATCAACATGAAATTGCGATAGGCAGTCGCTGCGATGACGGCCAGCAGGATGCCACCGGCAACGGCCAGCAGAGCATAACGCCCCTTGGGTTTCTTGCTCTGCGGGGCGGGTTGTGCCGCCGCCGCCTGATTGCGCTTGCGGGGTGTCTGTGGGTCTTCACTCTCGATCAGATCCTCGACCGCTGCATAGCGACCGCTAAGATGCGAACGGATGATACGGCGCAAAAGCTCGCGGTGACGCTGATCGATCTGGGTGATCTCAAAGGCGGTGGCGTGACTGCTGCCTTGACGCTCGGAATGATTGCGCAGAACTCTTGCCGTGACGGGCACGATCAATTCCGCCGAACCGGCCATCAGTAGCAGAGATACGCGAAGCACCTGTTCGGGCTCGATAGGTCTATCGTTGTGAATCGAGAATCCCCCCAGGGATAGATCCTCCCCGGGCAGGGTGTGACCATCTTCGAATTGAACCTGAAAGGGCGCATGTACCCTGACATGCTGTCGCTCATCACGACGCTCGTGGGTCAACTGTCCTTCTCGGGCGCGGCTCTCCTCTCTGGGTGAGCGCTTCTCTTCTCTGAAGTGGGGGCGACGGGCCTCGCTTTCAGAGTCTCGTTGCGCCTCGCGGGGTGCGCCAATCGTAGGTTCGTTGCGCTTGTGATCGTCGTTCGAGCTATGCTTGTCGGCCATAATGTGTACTCTTCGTCTGAATCCTTTTTGCCCGTCACGTCATGCCTGCGTCGAGCGCAGTCTTATGACCATGTTGATCAATTCGATCGGGCCTTCCTGGGTCATCAAGGTGCAGCTGTTACGCTGGTTACAGTTCATTCGTTCGGTTTCACTCAACGGACGATCTTGCTCGTCGCGCAGGCTATCGGCGATCGCAGAGTCCACCAGCAAGGTAGTCGTTGGTTCGTCACTACTGCCGACCAGCGTGGCGGCACGTATCGCTTCCAGCTTGGGCAGTCGTTCGGCCAGGGTGGCATCCAGCACCAGGTCGCCCGGCGGAAGTTGTACCTGGCCACCTCTAGGAGCGTCGGCAAGGGCGAGCGCGATCCAATAGCTGTCACCTTTTTTCTGTTTATCCTTCTCACTCTGTATTAAATGAAATTCATCATTGAATATCGCCATGGACATGCGATCGGGAGGATTCATGACACCGACGGCATAGATCAGCACCATGAGCAGACCACCGAAATAAAGCCCATGCATCAGGTGGCCCATTCGCCGTTGGCGTTTTGCGGCCACCGGGTCGTCCGGCTCACCAGCAGAAATACCTTGGCGTGACCAGGACTGACGATTGAAGCGAAAGCTGATGTAAGTCTTCAGCAGGGCACCACCTACCTGGTTGTAGTAGAGCAAGGGCACCCACAAAAGACTGAAGCGCCCTCGCTGCCAGGCAAGTACTGACGATGCGATACTGCGGGTCAATAATACCCACAGCAGATACGCGAAGATGAACGAGGGGCGCACAAAAAGGGTTACCAGTATGGCAACCGTCGGACCGATGAGAGTGGTCCACATCGACAAGCGTTGGTCGACCAGACTCCACCAGGTGAATAACCCCATGGTGCGAGGTCCCAGCGCAATAGCGCGACCACTGGTGCGAAACATGTTGCCAAACCAGCGCTTCATCAGATCGATGGTCGATGTGAAGAAGCGGGTCTTGTCTGGTAGCTCCTCGAACCCCGATACATTGACGTCGGGAACGTAGAGCATTTTCCAGCGATTCTTGAGTAGCCAGTACCAAGTGGATTTGTCGTCCCCGGAGAGGAACTTGAAGTTACCGAAACGCCAATGCTCGACATGATCGTTCTCGACCAGCTCGATAAACTCGGAATTGGTGGCCAGTTTGGCACGAAAAGCGCTGTAGCGACCGGTAAGCACCAGTAACCGATGAGAGAGAGACATCGAGCTCATCACCAGGTGGCGCTGAGCATAGCGCAGGTCATACCACTCCTTGGTGACATCGCCGCCATTGACGATGGCGCGATTGTTGGTGGTCAGCGCCCCCAGGGCATCGTCGATGAGAAAGAACGACAGCGAGCGAGACAAGGTGCCTGGCTCGATCTTGATATCGCCGTCCATGGAGACCAGCAGTGAGCGATGGGTCGGCATACGCCGCGATATGGCACGCAGCACTTCCGCCATCGCCGAGCGCTTGCCGTCGCCTTTCTGGAACATGTAGCTGACTTCGATGTTGCCGGGCCAGTTGTTTTCGGCCATGACATGATCGATGACATCGATGTCGCTACGGTCCGAGATCGCCGCGAAAATCGTGGTGGGAACGCCATACTCCTCGGCATCGCGGATCAGGGCGTCATACACCGCGAAAGTCACTTCCGGCTCGATCCGGAAGGACGTACAGAGCACATAGAGCGCATCGGGTTTTTCGATAGCCCCCACGGCGTCTGCTTGCGTTCGCAATTCAGGAAAGACACGTCGATTGAACCAGACCGACCGTATCGCCTGAGTAAACCACCAGGAGTAACGCCAGGCACCGATGATTCCCACCGCAAGAATGAAGCTCTTCGACTCCGGGGAAAACACTTCTGCTGGAAGCTCGAAAAACAGAACTACCAGCAGCGCTGCTGCCAATAGAAATGCCGTGAGTTCAGTGATCCAGCTGGCCCCGGAAGAGCCAGATTGGAAATCGTTCATATAGAGTGTTCCTGATCGTCTATGACGAGCATACGCACCTTTTTCAATTATCAACGCCGTTACTTCAGGCGTTGAGCGTATTAGATGTTGCCGTTAATTCGACTGGAATAAGGCATTAAAGAGCTATTCATATAAAACTTTATTAAGGTCTTATAAGATAAGAGCCATCATGCAGAAATAGTCCGCTCATGCCAGAATTGGATTCTTTGCATGAGCAGAATAAGTCGAGGTGTTGGTTCATTGTCATATGGTTCAATGTTACCAACACTCAGGCGCGATAGTGTGGCTATCAGTCAGCATGGATAGCTTTAGTTGCCGTTCAATAGGTTACCTGACGCAGCGATTCACCACGCCCCATTCCGTAATAAAGAAGGCCGGCAGACTTGACCGTTTCGGGGTCGTACAGGTTTCTACCATCAATCACGACGGGGGTCTTGAGCGTTTGCTTGAGCTGATCGAAATTGACGGTACGAAATGCTTTCCACTCGGTGCAGATCACCAGCGCATCAGCACCTTCGAGAGTATCGTCACGTCTATCGGCCAGTTTGAGGTCGTCACGCTCACCGTAGATACGCAAACATTCCTGGAGAGCTTCCGGATCAAACGCCTGCACCTTGGCACCTGCCTGCCATAGCGCTTCCATCAGGTTACGGCTCGGGGCCTCGCGCATGTCATCGGTATTGGGTTTGAAGGCCAATCCCCATACGGCGATCGTCTTGCCCTTGAGGTCACCGTCGAAGGCCTGGGTGAGCTTCTCGAAGAGCTTGCTTTTCTGGCGCTTGTTGACCGACTCCACTGCATTGAGCAGTTCAGCGTTGTAGCCGACGTCACTGGCCGTGCGGGCGAGTGCCTGAACGTCCTTGGGGAAGCAGGAACCGCCGTAACCGCAGCCGGGATAGATGAAGTGGTAGCCGATACGTGGATCACTACCGATACCGTGACGGACCTGCTCGATATCGGCACCCAGATTCTCCGCCAGATTGGCGACTTCGTTCATGAAGCTGATCTTCGTTGCCAGCATGGCGTTGGCGGCGTATTTGGTCAGTTCGGCGCAACGCACATCCATGAACATCAGCTTTTCATGGTTGCGGTTGTAGGGCGCGTAGCATTCGCGCATCGCCTTCTTGACACGCTCGGAATCGGTGCCGACGATGATTCGAGCACCTTTCGAGAAGTCCTCGACCGCGGCGCCTTCCTTCAGGAATTCAGGATTCGAGCAAACGTCATATTCGAGTGCGACATTGCGCTTCTTGAGTACCTTGTCGATGGCAGCGGACACTTTATCCGCGGTACCGACGGGTACCGTGGACTTGTCGATGACGATCTTGTAGTCCTGCATGTGCGTGGCAATGGTTTCGGCCACCTTGAGCACATATTTTAGATCGGCACTGCCATCTTCATCAGGAGGGGTGCCGACTGCGATGAATTGTAGAGTGCCAAATCTGACCGCCATTTCAGCATCGGTGGTAAAGCGTAGGCGGCCAGCTTCCATATTGGTCTGAATCATTGGTTCCAGACCGGGTTCGTAAATAGGCACTTCGCCGTTGTTGAGCCTTGCCACTTTGTCCTCGTCGACATCGACGCAGACTATTTCGTGACCCGCGTCAGCCAAACAAGTACCTGTTACTAGTCCGACATACCCCGAACCGAAGATGGTAATTTTCATGGCCCCTCCATGGGTGGTTAAGTGAGTTTAAATGCAAGTGAGCTAGTTTTTTAACAGTGTTCGATATCTATTCGTGAGAAAAAATTGTGCCGCATTAAGGTTATAAATAAATGACATCGAATGATTGTAGATAAGGTTGTGGCAACAGTAATCCGGTTAACATCGCTATTAGCGAATATAGATTGGCAATATCGGACATTAGCCTAGAGGCATCATGTCGATACGTCAAACGTATCAAAATGACGACACGTAGAATAAAAAGCGTCGCCATTAAGAGTCATTGTATAACTGTTCCTTTCACGACAGCGTATTACAGGCGCATGAATATCCTTGTTCCTGCATAGCCACTTCATATCTGGGGCCGTATCTGCTCGGTATTTGCACGATTCTCTTCACAAGCGGGCTATACAGTACTAAAATGGTCCACATTGTGATCGGCAATACATGTAAGGTGAAGCGTGCTCAAGTTATCCAAGCTGACGGATTATGCTGCCGTGGTGATGGCTCAGATCGCTCGTCACCCGGAGCAGCCGCATGCTGCAAACGAGTTGGCGGAAGCGGTCAAGTTACCACGACCGACGGTAAGCAAGACGTTGAAGATGCTGGTGCGAGCGGGGTTGCTTGCGTCTCAGCGAGGTGCTCAGGGTGGATATCACTTGGCAAGACCTGCAGCTCAAATCAGCGCCAGCGATATCATCTCCGCCATCGAAGGTCCCGTGGCGATGACCGAATGCAGTCATGCAGATGGCGATTGCAGCCTGTTTGGTAGCTGCGGCGTTGCCGGCAATTGGCAGCGCGTTTCATTGGCTGTGGGTACGCTTCTCGACAGTGTGACCCTCGCGCACCTTGCTCAGTCCGCCCCGATCAAATTACCCGTTCAGTTACCCATACAGAGTGTGACACTGGCTGCTTCGGCCGGGATCGAACACCATCATACCGTTAAAGACCCACTAGCATAACGCCCGGAGGGGAGAAGACATGGCTACCGAGGAAATGGAGCAGCTTGTCCGTCGCGAATATACCCAGGGGTTCGTGACCGATATCGAAAGCGATACAGTACCGCCAGGACTGGATGAAAGCGTCATCGCCTTCATTTCCCAGAAGAAAGGCGAGCCGCAGTGGATGCTGGATTGGCGTCTCAATGCCTATCATCAGTGGCTCAAGATGAAGGAACCATCCTGGGCGCATCTGAACTATCCGCCTATTGATTATCAGGCGATCTCCTATTATAGCGCGCCCAAGAAGCCGGAAGATCGGCCCCAGAGCCTTGATGAGGTCGATCCCAAGCTACTCGAAACCTATGAAAAGCTGGGGATACCGCTGCATGAACGAGCAGCGCTGGCCGGAGTGGCCGTCGACGCGGTGTTCGATTCCGTGTCCGTGACCACGACGTTCAAGGAAAAGCTCGCCGAAGCCGGTGTGATCTTCTGTTCGATCTCCGAAGCGATTCGCGAGTATCCCGAGCTGGTTCGGCAATATCTGGGCACCGTGGTGCCCCAGGGCGACAATTTCTTCGCCGCGCTCAATTCGGCGGTCTTCACCGACGGCTCCTTCGTCTTCGTGCCCGAGGGCGTCACCTGCCCGATGGAGCTATCGACGTACTTTCGCATCAATGCCGCCAATACCGGCCAGTTCGAGCGCACTCTGATCGTGTGCGAAAAGCAGGCCCAAGTCTCCTATCTGGAAGGCTGCACGGCGCCGCAACGCGACGAGAATCAGCTGCACGCCGCCATCGTCGAGCTGGTGGCCCTGGAAGATGCCTACATCAAGTACTCCACGGTGCAGAACTGGTATCCCGGCGATGAAGACGGTAAGGGCGGGATTTACAACTTCGTCACCAAGCGTGCCGATTGTCGCGGTGATCGTTCCAAGGTCTCCTGGACCCAGGTCGAGACCGGTTCCGCCATTACCTGGAAATATCCCTCGTGCCTACTGAGAGGCAAGGACAGCGTGGGTGAGTTCTACTCCGTGGCAGTGACAAACGGACGTCAGCAGGCGGATACCGGTACCAAGATGATCCACATCGGCGAAGGCACCAAATCGACGATCGTCTCCAAGGGGATCTCCGCTGGCAATAGCGATCAGTCCTATCGCGGACTGGTCAAGATCGGCCCGCGGGCCAAGCGAGCACGCAACTTTACCCAGTGTGACTCGTTATTGATCGGTGATCGCAGCGGCGCCCATACCTTCCCTTATCAGGAAATCGGCAACAGCACCGCGACCGTCGAGCACGAGGCGACCACCTCGAAGATCGGCGAGGATCAACTCTTCTACTGCCGCCAGCGCGGTATTTCCGAGGAAGACGCGGTCAACATGATCGTCAACGGCTTCTGCAAGGACGTGTTCCAGGAGTTGCCGATGGAGTTTGCCGTGGAAGCAGAAGCTCTTCTGAACGTCACTCTTGAAGGCGCGGTGGGTTAAAGAAACGGCTGCACGGGGCTGGACGCCGGGGGCAAGGTAAAGCAAGGGTCTTTTGCCATGGATGGCAAAAGTAGCGCCCAAGGAAGGGTTTACAGCGCCCTTGCGACGCCTTGCCGCCGGAGAAGTACAGGCCGTCTAGTGGGTTATGAAGAGCGCGTAAAGTCAATTTTTAGAGATCGCCATCTTAATGCGGCTCGACAGAAAACAGGTATCAACATGCTCGAAGTCAAGGATCTGCACGTCACGGTGGAAGGCAACGAAATTCTCAAGGGCTTGAGCCTGACGGTAAACGTCGGCGAGGTTCATGCCATCATGGGGCCCAACGGGTCCGGCAAGTCCACCTTGTCCGCGGTGATCGCCGGCAAGGAGGACTACGAGGTGACCTCCGGGTCGATCACCTTCGAGGGCCGCAACGTGCTGGAGATGGAGATCGAGGAGCGTGCCCAGGCGGGGTTGCTGCTGGGCTTTCAGTACCCGGTGGAAATTCCGGGTGTGAAGAATATCTATCTGCTCAAGGCGGCGCTCAACGCCCAGCGCAAAGCGCGAGGTGAAGACGAGATCCCGGCACCGGAATTCATGAAACTGGTCAAGGAGAAGCTGGCTTTCATGAAGATGGATGCGAGCTTTTTGCAGCGTGCCGTCAACGAAGGCTTCTCGGGTGGTGAGAAGAAGCGCAACGAAATCCTTCAGATGCTGTTACTCGAACCCAAACTGGCCATGCTCGACGAGATTGACTCCGGGCTCGACATCGATGCCATGAAGATCGTCGCCGACGGCGTGAACTCCCTGCGCAGCGAAGAACGCGCCGTGCTGATGGTCACGCACTATCAACGCCTACTCGATTACATTACCCCGGATTATGTACATGTGTTGGTGGATGGTCGCATTGCCAAATCCGGTGATAAATCCCTGGCCCTGGAGCTCGAATCCCGGGGCTATGAATGGGTATTGGAGGAGTCTGCGGCATGAGTGCAGCACAAGCTTTTCTCAACCGTCTGGAAGAGCGGGTCGCCAGTCGGCGCAACGTTTCTGGGGAATCTGAACCGAGCTGGATGGCGGCGCGGCGACAGGCTGGGGCGGCGCGCTTCGAGGCGATGGGCTTTCCGACCAAGCGTGACGAGGCCTGGAAATACACCGATGTGCGCCGAATCGGTGAAGGTGATTTCGGTCTTGCGCAGAATGCGGACTTTTCACGGTCGACGGCGGCAGCTCTTGGGCTGCCGCTGGATGCCATTCGTTTAAGCTTCGTCGACGGGATGTTTTCAGCGGAACTCTCCGATCTGGCGGATATCCCTGCCGGTCTCACCGTCGAGCCCCTGTCTCAGGCGCTGAATGCCAATCATGAGGCAGTAGGTGGCAGTCTAGGGCGTTTGACCGGCGTGGATTTCTCGCCTTTCTCGGCATTGAATACTGCCTTTACAGAAGAAGGCGCAGTCATTCGCATTGGCCCGGGGGTGGTGGTCGACAAGCCGATCGTGGTGCAGTTCTTTTCCCGGGCCAATGATTCGCCGGTAATGAGCCACCCGCGTGTCTTGATCGAAGCCGGTGCCCGCAGCCAGGCTACCGTAATCGAGCATTATGTGGGCGAAGAAGAGGCCGCCAACTTCACCAACATGGTCGGCGAAATATTGCTCGAACGCGGCGCAATCCTCGAACATTACATCTTGCAGGAAGCGCCCCTGGGCGATTCTCATGTTGCCAGTCTGCATATCGATCAAGGGCGCGATAGCCGTTTTACCTCCTTCAACATCAATCTGGGCGGCGCCCTGGTGCGCAACGACCTGGTGGCGGATCTCAATGCCCAAGGCGCGGAGGCCAACTACTACGGTCTGTTCTTCGCCCAGGGTCGCCAGCACGTGGACAACCATACCCTGGTCAATCACAACGAGCCGCATACCTTTTCCAACGAGAACTATAAGGGCATCCTCGGCGATCGAGCCCGGGGCGTGTTCAACGGCAAGGTCATCGTCAAACGCGACAGTCAGAAGATCGAGGCGCATCAGAGCAATGCCAACTTGCTGCTCTCGGATCGTGCCGAGATCGACACCAAGCCGGAACTGGAAATCTATGCCGACGACGTCAAATGCTCCCATGGCGCCACCACCGGTCAGCTTGACGAGAATGCCGTTTTCGCTTTGCGGACCCGGGGCATCGATGAGCAGACGGCCCGCGGTCTGCTGACCCTGGCCTTCGCCGGCGAGGTGATGGAGCAGGTCACGCTGGATACAGTGGCAGAACGTGTCGAGCGTACCGTGGCCGGCAAGCTCCCTGAACGCTTCAATCTAGGCGATCTGGTGGAGGTGTCCGCTGCGGATGAGGCCGATAGCGCCCAAAGGAGTTCATCATGACAGCCATGACCGCTTTGAACGAGTCGGTTCTGGACGTCACGCGAGTGCGCCGTGATTTCCCGATTCTTGAGCGTCAAGTACACGGTAATCCGCTCATTTATCTGGACAATGCGGCCACCAGCCAGACGCCGCGGCAGGTCATCGAGACGCTGGATCATTACTACCGGCACTATAATGCCAATATCCATCGTGGCCTGCATACCCTGGCGGATGAGGCAACAGCGGCCTTCGAGCAGACTCGGGATAGCGTACGCGACTTCATCGGTGCCGCGGATCGCCGCGAAATCGTGTTCACCAGCGGCACCACCGAGGCCATCAACCTGGTGGCCAACAGCTGGGGGTGGGCCAATCTCAAACCCGGCGACGAGATTCTGATCTCCCAACTGGAGCACCACTCGAATATCGTGCCTTGGCAGTTGCTCGCCGAGCAGCTCGAGCTTGTCATTCGTGTCATCCCGGTGGATGAGCAGGGCGCCCTGGATATGACCGCCTATCGCGAACTGTTCACCGAGCGCACGCGCCTGGTCGCGGTCAATCATATCTCCAACGCCTTCGGTACCATCAATCCGGTGCGTGAGATGGCGGCCATCGCTCATCGCCATGGTGCACTGATCATGGTGGATGGTGCCCAGGCGGCGCCTCACGAGCCCGTGGACGTGCAGCATATCGATGCGGATTTCTACGCCTTTTCGGCTCATAAGGTCTACGGCCCAACCGGCGTTGGCGTACTCTATGGCAAGGCGGCGCTACTCGAGGCCATGCCACCTTGGCAGGGCGGTGGCGAGATGATCCGCACGGTTTCCTTCGATGCCGGCACCACCTACGCCGCAATACCGCATAAGTTCGAGGCGGGCACGCCGCCCATCGCCGAAGTCGTGGGTCTGGGGCGCGCCCTCTCTTGGGTCAACGACATCGGCATCTCGCTGATCGGCGCCTGGGAGCAGCAGCTGTTGATGCATGCCACCAAGCGCATGACGAGCATCGATGGGCTGCGCATTCTGGGTACCGCACCTCACAAGGCCGGCGTCATCTCCTTTGTCGTCGATGGTGCCCATGCCCAGGATATCGGCCTACTGATCGATCAGCTCGGCGTGGCGGTGCGTACCGGCAATCATTGTGCTCAGCCGTTATTACAGCACTTCGGTGTCGAGGCGACTTGTCGTGCCTCCTTCGCCGCCTACAATACGTTCGAGGAGATAGAGGCATTCGTCGCCGCGTTGGAGCGAGTCATCAGGATGGTGCGTTGAAACGGAGCAGACATGCAGCAACTGGAAGGGCTCTACAAAGGGCAGCAGATACCCTTGCAACGCGATATCGAGGCGATCTCGATCCCGTTTGGCAAGAGCGTCACGATCACTGAAGACAGCAGTGTCTCCGTGATGCAGGCCAAGGGAAGTACGATCAGCGTCGCCTACGAGGGACGGCTTTTCCTGATTGAGGGTAGTGATTTCGATGCGCTGGGGTTAGATCCTCTGCCGCGTCCAACGCTTTCGGCAGAGGCCAGTGAGGAAGAGATCGAGCAGTTCGTCTGGGATCAGCTAAGAACCTGCTATGATCCCGAGATTCCGGTCAACATCGTCGATCTCGGACTCGTATATGGCTGCCGTATCGAGCATTTGCTGACCGGGGAGCGCATAGTGACCGTGCGCATGACTCTCACGGCCCCGGGGTGCGGCATGGGCGATGTCATCGCCGAGGACGCTCGGCGTAAGATTCTCGGTGCTCCTCAGATATCCCGGGTACACATCGAAACGGTGTTTGATCCTCCCTGGAGCCGGGAAATGATGAGCGAGGAAGCGCGCCTGGAACTGGGCATGTTTTAAGTGATTGTGGGTTCCGTCGTTGACTGATACTCCAGCCGTTTGAGTAGGCTTGAATAGGAAATGCGATGCGGCTGGTAGCAGTGTCGATACTAAAAAATTGTGCGCTGGGTTTGACTGCCGTGATGCTGTTGATTGGTAGCATTGTGCTTGCGGCCAATGTCTGGATCGTGGCGCGCACCCAGGATCGCATCGAGCATGATTTGCCACTATGCGCCGCCGAGCCTGTAGGCGTGGTATTCGGTACGTCCTATTGGGCGCGGGGAGGAGGGCGCAACCCTCATTATTCCGCACGACTGGACGCGGCTTCTCGCCTGCTGCGCCTCAAACGCGTGCAGCATCTGCTGCTTTCCGGGGATAATCGCACGCGCTTTTACAATGAGCCGGTGACCATGTGGCGTGATCTGCGTGATGTCAATGTACCGAACAAGGACATGACATTGGATTACGCAGGTTTCAGTACCTTCGATACCTTGGTACGTGCGAAGGAGGTATTTGGACTCACGCGTATCTTGTTGATCACCCAAGAATGGCATTTGCCTCGCGCATTGTTCATTGCCGAGGCGCTTGGCTTAGAAGCGCAGGGGTGCGCCATACCTACCGAATCGGTGGAAGGCACCTGGCGATTGAAAGCACGGGAGTGGTTGGCGCGGGTAGGGATGTTGGGAGATCTCTATCTTTGGAAGCGCGAGCCTTATTTTCTCGGCCCGTCGGAGCCAATACGGATCGCTCCCTCGTCGTACTAGCATTTTTCGATTTCAGAAGATGCTTGAGCCGGTTCAGACCTGATTCAGGCCAAACTCAGCGTCTCTTGCGTGGTTTCTGTAGCCGATAAAGCTCACGTATGAGTGCGCGACATCCTTTCCAGCAGCGCTCGATAGCCGGCTCGATCAAATCGGGCAAAGGGTGTGTGTACAAGGTTGCCAGCGCCTGCATCAGCACCCGCTCCTGCTCGAGCAACTCGGCGACCAGCACCTGAGCGTCATCGCTGACAAAGCTCTTGAGACGACTCCACAGCCAGAGATAATCGTCGCGCTCGACATCCGCGTCCCGGGGGAGCAGATTGAGGTGCTGCTTGGCCAAGGCCTGCAGCTCGCGCATCGCCTTATCGCGTTCTTCGTAATGCGGCTTCAGGGTGTCGCGCAGCGAGGGACGCAAGCGCTCCAGATTGTCTTGAAAATAATCGAGACTATCCGCCAGCGCCTCCAGCACACTATCCATCGCCACTTGGCGATTATCGAGAAACATGAGCAGTCACCTCCTCCGGTGACGCAGATTGTGCGGGGGGAAACAGTGTTTTGCTAGCCCTTGAGCCAAGAATTTTTTTGTTTGCACGTTTGTGGCTCACGGCTTGCACTCGATATACCGGATATTGCTATCCCTTGGGCTTCGAGGGCGTCTTGCGCTTCGGTGCTGTATGTTTTTCCATGTGTTCGATGATCAAGCCCGCGATGTCCTTGCCGGTAGCGGTTTCGATACCCTGAAGGCCCGGGGACGAGTTGACCTCCATGATCACCGGCCCGTGGTTGGAACGCAGTAGATCGACCCCTGCCACCTGCAGTCCCATGGCCTTGGCGGCACGGATCGCGGTGGAACGCTCTTCGGGAGTGATACGAATCACGCTAGCACTGCCACCGCGATGAAGATTGGAACGAAATTCCCCCTCTGCCGCTTGACGCTTCATTGAGGCCACTACCTTGTCGCCGATGACCAGGCAGCGAATATCGGCACCCTTGGCTTCCTTGATGTACTCCTGAATCATGATGTTGGCTTTCATGCCCATGAAGGCCTGAACCACCGACTCGGCGGCCTGGTTGGTTTCCGCCAGCACCACGCCGATGCCTTGGGTGCCTTCGAGTAATTTGATGACCAGAGGAGCCCCTTTGACCATGGTGATCAAATCGGGAATATCGTCTGGGGAATGGGCGAAGCCGGTGATCGGCAGGCCCAGTCCCTTGCGCGAGAGCAACTGCAGTGAGCGCAGCTTGTCCCTGGAGCGGGTGATCGACACGTTGTCGTTGAGCACATAGGTGCCCATCATCTCGAACTGACGCAGTACCGCACAGCCATAGAAGGTAACCGAGGCGCCGATGCGAGGAATCACCGCATCGAAATGCTCCAGTTGCGCGCCTCTGTAATGAATCGAGGGACGATGAGAGGCGATGTTCATGTAGCAGCGCAGGGTATCCACGACTCTCGCGCTGTGACCGCGGCTTTCCGCAGCCTCTGCCAACCGGCGGGTGGAATATAGATTGCGGTTACGCGACAACAGAGCGATATGCATGATGTTCTCCAGGCCTGACGAAATGGAAGCAGTTTAAGGTTCGCCGTGAAGGAAGGCGGCGCCGGGGGCGACCAGCAGGCGACGCATGGCACGACGCCCCAGCAGCATGGGATGACGCATCTCGCGGCGATCCACCAGCGTCAACTCCACCGGATAGTCCAGCTCCCCCAGCAGCATATGGGTCCGCACGACATAGCGCCACTGGGCATGACCATTGGAACTGGTCACTCTGCGACGGTCATGCAGATGCATCCTGACTGGATGAGCCGGGCTCTCCGGTCCGCCGCCACGAGTGATGAAGCTGACCCACATATGACCATCATCCTCGTAGCTGTCGATGTCTTCGGCATGCAGTGCCGAGGTCCGTGCGCCGGTATCGATCTTGCAGCACAGGGATAGGCTAAGCTCGGGTAGCGTCACCATCTCGCGACGGCCCACGACTGCCTTGGCTTGATAGGGCAATGCTTTCATGACTCAGGTTCTTCCAGGACTAAATTGGTTCAGGCGCTGCCGGGTCTGAGATTCCTGGTCAGCTTGACGCAGACTGATCAACAGGGGTAAGCGCAAGCGTGGGATCAAGGCAAGGCTGCGGATCATCATGGCAAAGTGGGTGCCTTCATCTTGCGCGAGTCGTTCGATGAATCGGGGTAAGCGTTCGGCATCCTCGAGCTGTGGCCATCCCCTGGCAGCAATGGCCGCCAGCAGATCCGGGCCACAGGCCGCGCTGTCTTCGAGCAATTCATCGTACCAGGCCCCCACGATCTCCTTGTCGCTTTGTCCAACGGCGCGTACGCACCCGCAGAAGGTCTCGATATCACCCTCAAGGGCAGCCTGTTCGCCGCGCTCGATCAACGATCGGGTCAATGCATCCGATAATGGCTTATGTTCCAAACAGTGGCACAGTGGACGTAACACTTCCAGTGGTAACGCAGGTAACCGAAGGGCCAGTTCATTACCTTGTTGATCGTCGTGCCGAACGACAAAATCTGCCACGCCTTGCAGGCCCAGTGTCTGCCACTGCTCTTCTGGCGTCTGCCCCGTGAGATAGGCGTCGGCAGATTCGAAATGCTCGCTGGCCGCCCGCGCCAGATCGTGACTCGCGTGGGCATGCAGCATGGCGCGTTGGGTCATGTTCGGGGTAAACGTCAGCGGATTATCCTGCATCAGATTGTCGATGCGCTTCGCTGAATGATCGGTATCCGGTGAGGCAGTGGCGCCCAAGGTTTCCAGCAAGCGTTGCAAAAAGGCATCCCGAGGCGCCGGGTCCAACAGGCCCTGTTCGTCCAGCGGTAAGGACAAGAACCAGATCAATGGATCGTCGCGATCGCCAATCTGAAAGATGCAGGCAAATTGGGCGTGGTCCAGCCAAGGCCACGGCCAGGCAAGATCGCCCGCCTCGAAGGCGCTTAAGATACTGGCAGGGCAGGGCGCCACCTGACGTCCAAGCGTATAAAAACGAGCAGACGCGCCAACACGGGTAAAGAATTCACCAAGCGAAAGTATCGGCTGCATGACATCCTCCATGGTCGGGCGCTCACGGTAGCGCGTCATTTACCGGCTGGCCAGTCCAGGATCTGATCAAAAAATAAGCACTGATGACAAGTCATTCTGAGCCGGGGGTACGCGACGAAACTTCAGAGGTTATCCACAGGATCATGCACGCTTTGTGTGAACGATTGGGCCAGACCCTACATGATCGGGAAAATTGACAGACTCTATTAGTCAAAAGCGCGACTTTTCTTTAGGCTATGTAACCAAAAGGAATACTCGATTAGCTTCCTTATTCTTTATATGTGAAATGGAGAAGTTCATGAAACATCTTCTTGTGAGTGCATTGCTGTCTGCCTCGGTTGGTCTGTCAGGGCAAGCCTTTGCTCAAACCGGTGACGAGACACTCAAGGTCGGCATGTCCGGCAAGTATTTCCCCTTCACCTTCGTTGAGCAGGACAAGCTAAAGGGCTTCGAGGTGGATGTCATGGATGCAGTGGCCAAGCGCTTGGGTATCGATGTCGACTATGTCACCGCGAATTTTTCTGGGCTGTTCGGCATGCTCGAATCCGGGCGCATCGATACGATTGCCAATCAGATCACCATCACCGACGAGCGTCAGCAGAAATACGTTTTTACCCAACCCTACGTCTACGACGGTGCTCAGGTGGTGGTCAAGCGCGGCAACGAAAGTATCGATGGGGTCGAGGATCTGCGTGGCAAGACCGTAGCGGTCAATCTTGGCTCGAATTACGAGCAGCTGCTACGGGAATTGCCCTATTCCGATGAGATCGATATTCGCACCTACGAAAGCAACATCGAGCAGGACACCGCCCTGGGTAGAGTGGACGCCTTTGTCATGGACCGGGTCAGTGCCAGCCAGGTGATCAAGGAAAAGCCGCTGCCGCTTGCGTTGGCTGGCAAACCCTTTTCTGAGATCCGTAACGCCCTGCCATTCCGGGACGATGAAGAAGGCCGCAAGCTGCGTGATCGAGTCAACCAGGCATTGACCGAGCTTCAGGAAGAGGGCGCTCTGAGCGACATCTCACAGGAGTGGTTCGGCAGCGATATCACTCAGCCGTGAGCCTTCATGAACAGCCGTGAGATCCCGCAGAGAGCCAAGGAATTACCACTAGATGAATGCGCTTGACGTTGACTACATGCTGGGCCTGATGCCGATTCTGCTCAGCTATCTACCGCTGACCCTGGAAATGGCCGCCGCGGGTATGGTGCTGGCATTGATCCTTGCATGCCTGATGGCGGTGGTGAGGGTGCTGGCGATTCCTGGGCTCAATGCTATCACGCTGCTGTTCATCTCGTTTTTTCGCGGCACGCCGTTGCTGGTGCAGCTGTTCCTGTTCTACTACGGTCTGCCACAGTTGCTGAGCGTGCTGACTCAGATCAATGGTATTACGGCCACCATCATGGGCTTGACACTGCATTTTTCGGCTTACATGGCGGAGTCGATCCGGGCGGCCATTGTCGGCGTCGATCGTAGTCAGACCGATGCGGCGCTGTCGATCGGCATGACTCGGGGGCAGACGATGCGGCGCGTCGTGCTGCCTCAGGCAACTCGAGTGGCGGTGCCGACGCTGATGAATTACTTCATCGACATGATCAAGGCCACTTCTCTGGCATTCACTTTGGGTGTTACCGAGTTGATGGGAGCCACGCAAAAAGAGGCCGCGGGCAGTTTTCTCTATTTCGAGGCCTTTATCAGCGTGGCGCTGATCTATTGGGGAATCGTCGAATTGCTGGCCTGGCTGCAACGGCGCCTCGAGACACGACTCAACAGGGCATATCAGCGATGATCCAGATTCAAGGACTCATCAAGCGTTTCGGCGGTGAGACGATTCTCGACGGTATCGATCTGACCATCGAACAGGGCGAAATCATCGTCGTGATTGGACCTTCCGGCACCGGCAAGTCGACACTGCTGCGCTGCGTGAATTTCCTGGAGCAGCCGAATGCCGGACGAATCCAGATCGGCGACCTGGAGGTGGATGTCGCCCGGGCCACCAAGAAGGATATTCTTGCACTGCGCCGACGCACCGCCTTCGTATTCCAGAACTATGCGCTGTTTGCCAACAAGAGCGCTCTCGAGAATGTGGCCGAAGGGTTGATCGTGGTCAATGGCTGGAAGAAGGCCCGGGCCCAGGAACGGGCGCGGGAGCTTCTCGAGCGCGTCGGGCTGGGTGACAAGGCGAATGCCTATCCGGCCTCACTTTCCGGCGGGCAACAGCAGCGGGTAGGGATCGCTCGAGCGATGGCGGCTCAGGCGGAGGTGATCCTGTTCGACGAACCGACGTCATCCCTGGATCCCGAATGGGTGGAAGAAGTCCTGGGCGTGATGAAACGACTCGCCAGGGAGCGGCAAACCATGCTGGTGGTGACCCACGAAATGAGCTTCGCTCAGGATGTGGCCGATCGGGTCATCTTCATGAGCGATGGCCATATCGTCGAACAAGGCCCGCCATCGCAGCTCTTCTCGGCACCCCAGGATGAACGTACCAAGAGCTTTTTGCGCAAGGTGCTGGCGACTCAGAAGCCTCTTTGAGAATTCATGAAGGCAGGGTGGCTGGCCAGCCCTGTTCGGTCAGGGGATAATCGTTGCACACTTTTCTTGATCCGGAGTCGATATGACGCCGCATACCGAACTCGAGCATGCGCTTACGCGCCTGGAGGCAACGCTGAGCAGCGTCGACCTATGGAGAACGCCCCAACCGGAGGCGATGGCCTTCAACAGCCAGGAGCCGTTCTGTGTCGACACCATGGAGCTTCCCCAGTGGCTGCGCTATGTCTTCATTCCCCGGCTGCAGACATTGGTGGATGCCAAGGCTGCTCTGCCCGTCAGCTGTCAGGTAGCGCCGGCCGTCGAAGTCTACCTGCAGCAATCGAAGCCCAGCACCCGGGCGCTGGTCGTGAAAGCGGTTGCCGATATTGACCGTATCGTGACGGAGGCCTGAATGTTCTATTACTTCGCCTACGGCAGTAACATGAACGTCGAACGGGTGGCGGCATGCATCGGTTCGACGCGTCGCGCGCTAGCGGGGACCCTGCACGGTTTTGAACTACGCTTCGACAAGGCATCGCGAATCCCGGGAATCGCTCATGCCAATGTGGCGCCTAAACCCGACCAGACGGTGGAGGGCGCCCTGTTCGAGCTCACCAAACCTGGGCAGATCGAGCTGATGGACCCCTTTGAAGGTGTTCCCCATGATTACCTGCGGGAACGGCATACCATCATGACGGCGGAAGGTGGTATAGAAGCCTGGGTTTATATCGCGCGTCCCGAACGTACTCGAGCGTCGCTCAGGCCGGCTCGGGAGTACCTGGAGCACCTGCTGGCGGGAGAAATGTTTCTATCGCCGGAATTACCATGCGAAATTGTCGCGCGTCGATGCCGTCGAAGGGTTGTGCGATACCACCTTGACGATGCTAGGGCTGTCTCGCCATACACCACGCTAAGAAATCGCTGCCTAAATGCCCTGTCCTTCATTCCGTTCGGCAACTTATTGTTTGGTCACAGCATAAAAAAACGCCGGGCACGAGGCCCGACGCTCAAGAACCAAGAAGCAGGTGTTAGAAGTTGAACGTTACGCCACCACCGATGGTGACCGGATCGACATCGAATTCGCCGCTGGTATTGCCAAGGTCATAGTCGACATCAAGATCGGTATAGGACGCAAAACCGTTAAGCGATAGATAGTCGGTGATGACCAGATCCACACCCAGTTCACCCTTGGGTGCCCAGGTGTTGTCGAGGCTGAGCCCCGCGCTTTCATTGGAGAAACGCGTGTAGTTGGCGCCCACCCCTACGTAAGGCTGTACACGAGAGTCCAGCCCGCCCATGGGGTAGAACTGAGCCATTAGATCGAAGGGCTGACGTTCAAAACCAATGTCGCTACCCACGATGTCATGCTCGAATTCTTCGCTACCGCCCAAGGTTACAGCGAGCTTGTCATGAACCATGACGCCAACATTACCCGTGAAGGCTCTTTCGTTGCTGATGTCGTCACCATCGTCGCCTTCCGGATCCGCTTTGACAACACCGGCACGGACCAGAATGTCACCCGCTTCATAAGCCATGGCCGCCTGGGAAGCACCAAAAAGGGCGGCGGCGATGATGGCCGAAGAAAGTAGTTTGGTCTTGAACATGGAATTCTCCTTGAACTCGTCTTCTACGCCTCGAGACGAAGCAGTAGTGCTCCAATTAAAAGAAAACACTGTTTCTGTACTGACGAACAGTATAGGAAACACTGTTCGCATTGTCTTGTAGATTTTTGTTATCGGCTATAAAAAGTAAATTCATTGGCCCTATTAGCACTTTTTCCTGATTGCTTGGAATCAGGCCTTTGGCGTTCACTAGTCCACAAATAACTGAATATTGTGGCGAAAGGAGACGCTTCAATGCTCCAGGCGAAACGTAGGTCCGGTCGCTATGGCTGGCAGGGTAGATTTTTGTCGTTGTTTGCATCGTCATTCATGGCGTTATGGCTACTGATCAATCCCTCGATCATCAGTGGCTTGCCCTTGGGTTGGCGCCTTCCGGTATGGTCATTAGGCCTCTGGGCGGTCGGTGCGGGCTTCTTTCATGGCATGGGGTTGATTCGGCGGGGCTGGATGCAGCACCTGCTTGGCGCTCCACGGTGCTGGGCATTGCTGATGCTGTTTTATCTAATTGTATTATTAAGAAGCTGATACAAAGCTGTTAAAAAACGGGCCACGATCGTGGCCCGGCTTTCACATTGGTGATTTTCTGCATCAGGTGGATCTGACGCTATCGAACTCGGCGATGACATCGGCGCTGGGTTCTTCCGTCACCAGGCTGACGACGACGATGGCGATATAAGCAAAGATCACTCCGGGTACGATCTCATACAGGTCGAAGATCCCGCCGGAGACCATGCTCCACAGCACCACGGTCACACCGCCGACGATGACGCCGGAGAGTGCCCCCCAGCGATTCATGCGCCGCCAGAACAGCGCCATGATCAAGGCTGGGCCGAAGGCGGCACCGAAGCCGGCCCAGGCGTAGGACACCAGCCCGAGTACCGTGGAATCGGGATTGAGCGCCAGCAGATAGGCGATGATGGCAATGCCCACGACCGCCAGACGCCCCACCCATACCAGTTCCTTGGAAGAGGCATCCTTGCGGAAGATCGCCTTGTAGAAGTCATCGGTCAGCGCCGAGGAAGACACCAGCAGCTGCGAATCGACGGTGGACATGACTGCTGCAAGGATAGCGGCCAACAATATCCCCGCGACTGCAGGATGGAAGATAACGTTGACCATGACCATGAAGACGGTCTCGCTGTCATTGAGATCCCTGGGTACATAGGCCAGTCCCAGCAAGCCCACACCAACGGCGCACGTCAGACCGATGGCGGACCAGGTCACGGCAATGCGGCGTGAGGTGGGGATGTCGTTCTCGCTGCGAATGGCGGCGAAACGCGCCAGGATGTGCGGCTGGCCGAAATAGCCAAGGCCCCAGGCCAGCGAGCTGACGATGCCGATCACCGACAGCGTTTCTCCGGTCGAGGCATCCTTGAACCAGGACAATAGCTGAGGGCTGTCCGCGGTGATGCGGCTGGCCGCCTCGCCGAAGCCGCCCATGTCGACCAGTGCAATCACCGGCACGACCACCAAGGCCGCCACCATCATTAGTCCCTGAATGAGGTCAGTCCAGGAGACGGCCAGAAAGCCCCCGAAGAAGGTGTAGGAGACGATGGCGATCGTACCCACAGTGACCGCCAGGGTGTAGTCCAGATCGAATACCGTCTCGAATAGCTTGCCCCCGGCGACCAGTCCCGAGCTGGTATAGAACAGAAAGAACAGCAGAATGAAAATCGCCGAAATGACGCGTAGCAGATGGGAGTTGTCGCGAAAGCGCTGCGCAAAGAACTCGGGCAAGGTCAGCGAGTCGCTGGCCACGAAGCTGTAGATGCGCAGGCGCCGAGCAACGATCAGCCAATTGAGCCAAGTGCCCGCTAACAGCCCAATGGCGATCCAGCTCGCCGATAGACCGCTGATATAAGCGGCGCCGGGCAAGCCGAGCAGCAGCCAGCCCGACATGTCCGATGCCCCGGCGGAAATGGCCGCCGTCCAGGGCCCCAATGAGCGACCCCCGAGAATATAGTCCGAGAGGTCATTGGTGCGTTTCCAGGCGACCAGACCAATGCCGAGCATTAGCAGCAGGTACAGGGCGAAGGTAATACCGATGGTGATACTGTTGTCAATCATGGGGTTTTTCCTATCCGATTATTATTCATTGTCGCATTCGCATCAGGGGCATTACGCGCCCTCATTCAGCATCCTCACTCATCACCCAAGGCGAGTAGCGAGGCGTTTCCTCCCAAGGCGGCCGTGTTGTTGGTACGGGTCTTCTCCGTGGCAAAGCTCAGCAGGTAGTGGGGGCCGCCAGCCTTGGGGCCGGTGCCGGAGAATCCTTGACCACCAAAAGGTTGCACGCCGACCACTGCACCAATGATATTACGATTGATATACACATTGCCCGCACGAACCTTGTCACCGACCGTCCTGGCGAAGGAATCGTTGCGGCTATGAACGCCAAACGTAAGACCATAGCCCTTGGCGTTGATGGACTCGATGACCTTGTCGATATCGGCGGACTTGTAGCGGGCAATGTGCAATATCGGACCAAATTGCTCGCTTTCCATCTCCTCGATGCCCGACACCTTGAAGGCCGTGGGTGCAACAAACCTGCCTTGAGCGATGTGTTCGCCAGTCAGCGGTGTTTCCGCCAGCAGGCGATCCTCACCCTTGAGCTTGTCGATATAGGCTTGCAGTCCTTGGCGTGCTTCCTCATCAATCACCGGCCCAACGTCGGTACCAAGATGACGCGGGTCGCCGATACTCAGTTCCTGCATGGCCCCCCGGAGAATCTCGATGACCCGATCCGCTACGTCTTCCTGCAAGTAAAGAAGGCGCAGTGCCGAACAGCGCTGACCGGCACTCTGAAACGAGGAGCGGATGACATCGACGACCACCTGTTCCGGCAGGGCGGTGGAGTCGACGATCATGGCGTTGAGCCCACCGGTTTCGGCAATCAGCGCCGGCAGCGGAGCGTTTTCGCGAGCGGCCAGGGCGCGGTTGATGAGGTTCGCGGTCGCCGTGGAGCCGGTAAAGGCGACACCGGTAATGCGCGGATCGGAAGAGAGCACGCTGCCCACCGTGGGGCCATCTCCGGGCAGTAGCTGAACCACATCCCGGGGCATGCCGGCCTCGTGCAGCAACTCGACCACGCGATGGGCGATCAAGGAGGTCTGTTCCGCAGGTTTAGCCAATACGCTATTACCCGAGACCGCCGCGGCAACCATCTGTCCGCAGAAGATCGCCACCGGAAAGTTCCAGGGGCTGATGCAGGCGAACACCCCTTTACCGCTCATCATCAACTCGTTGACCTCGCCGGTGGGGCCGGGGAGCACCGTCGTCTCGCCGAACAGCTCCCGAGCGCGAGTGGCATAGTAGCGGCAGAAATCCACCGCCTCGCGAATCTCATCGATACCGTCGGTCAAGAGCTTACCGCCTTCCCGAGAGCACAGCGTCATCAGTTCGGCGGTATGGGCTTCCAGAGAGTCGGCGAAGCGCTCGAGAATTTCGGCGCGTTCATTCACCGGCGTGTCGCGCCAGCGAGGAAAGGCGCCCCAGGCCACGTCCACGGCTTTTTGCGCCTGTTCCTCGGTGGTCCATTGCACGCTGCCGACTCGTCGCGTCGTATCAAACGGGCTCTTGACCTCACGACGTTGTTCTGCATCATCGGCCACCTCGACGCCGAGCAGCGGCTTGGCGTGATACTCCTTGTCCATGAACTCGGCCATGGCATCCATCAGTGGCTGGTACTGACTCCAGATGTTCAGATTGACGCCCCGGGAATTACGCCGCTTGGAGCCATAGAGATCCGGCGGCAGGGGGATCTTCGGATTGGCATAGGTGTCGTACTGCTTGAGCGTTTCGACGGGATGCACGCACAGCGACTCCACCGGCACCTTGGGATCGACCAGCTGATGCACGAAGGAGGAGTTGGCGCCGTTTTCCAGCAGGCGACGCACCAGGTAAGGCAGTAGATCCTTGTGGGCACCCACCGGCGCATAGATGCGGCAATAGGTACCTTCGGGCGCGCGTTTGAGGGCTGCGTCGTAGAGCGCCTCGCCCATGCCGTGCAGGCGCTGAAACTCGAAAGGCCGGGTGGACTCGGTGGCGAGTTCGAGGATCGTGCTGATGGTATGAGCGTTATGGGTCGCGAACTGGGGGAAGATGCGTCCGCGGGTGTTCTCCGAGAGCAGGAAATGCACGCAGCCCAGATAGGCCACATCGGTATTGGCCTTGCGGGTGAATACCGGATAACCGTCGACCCCGACCATCTGGGTTTCCTTGACCTCGGTATCCCAGTAGGCGCCTTTTACCAGGCGCATGGGGATCACGTCGCCCTGAATATCGGCCAGACGGTTGATATAGTGCAGCACCGGCAGGGCGCGCTTGGCGTAGGCCTGGACGACGATGCCGAAATGCCCCCATCCCTTGCAGGCCTCGCTCTCGTAGACGGCGCGAAAGACCTCGAGGGATAGCTCGAGACGATCCACTTCTTCCGCGTCGATGGTGAGTTCTACCTGACGCTCCCGGGCCATGACCACGAGTTCCTTGACCGTGCCGACCAGTTCTTCCAGCACCTGCTCGCGCCGACCGAACTCATAGCGGGGGTGCAGTGCCGACAGCTTGATCGAGATCGACGGTTCAGGGGTGCGCTCGTCGAGCTTCTGGCTGGTGGCGCCGACCTGCTTGATGGCGTGGGCGTAGTCGTCGAAGTAGCGTCGGGCGTCTTCTCGGGTGCGTGCCGCTTCACCGAGCATGTCGTAGGAATAGGTATAGCCCTTGTCGAAGAGCGTCTTGGAGTTCTTTAGAGCCTCGTCGATGGTGCGCCCCAGCACGAACTGGCGGCCCATGATCTTCATCGCCTGGTACATGGCACGGCGGATCACCGGCTCACCCAGGCGATTGGTCATGCGGTTGATGAAGTTGGCGGGCTTGCCCTCCTTGGGTTTGTCCATCTGCAGCACGCGACCGGTCATCAAAAGTCCCCAGGTCGAGGCGTTGACGAACCAGGAATCACTCTGGCCCAGGTGGGATTTCCAGTCTGCGGGCCCCAGACGATCATCGATCAGGGCGTCGGCGGTGGCCTTGTCGGGGATGCGCAGCATGGCTTCCGCCAGGCACATCAGCATCAGGCCCTCGTGGGTATCGAGACTGTACTGCTGCAGCAGTTCATCGATGGAGTCCACCGCCGTGTCCATGTTGCGGACTTCCCGCACCAGTTCGGCAGTCTTGCCGGCGATACGCTTGAAGTCCTCGTCATCGGCCTGGAGAAGATCGACGAATTCAGCGACGAAGTGTTCCTCGTCGACGATGTAGTGGTCGCTGACAGAGCTGAGCAGGGTGTCCAGGTCGCGTTGCCAGGTGGCGGTATCCAGCATGGTCTTGGCGGTAAGCATGAAATGACCTCTCATCGTAGTGCCCGACCCGAGCTTCTGGCATAGGGGTGAAAGATGCCGGCTGGCGTATGTCAACGCAGTGAGCAATGACGCCCGGGTGCGCGAAGGTTGCGCGGAGTGTTGAATCTAGAGTGGACGATAGCCACCCGTCTTGCCAATTCCTTGGCTGCGTTTGCATAAATCGAGGAAATTATGAGCCAGTGGGGAAAGATCTTATACGTTGGTCTAATAATTGCTATGCAAGCGCGTTTAAACCGGCGGTCTGAATTCTTGCCGTCTGACGCAATTGATTGGGTGTCTGATCAAATGCGCGACGGATGGCATGGGACAAGGCACTTTGATTGGCAAAGCCGGTACGCGCCGCGACTTCACTCAAGGGTAGGCAGGAGGTGCTCAGCAGCTCCCGCGCTGTCGAGAGGCGCTCGCGCAATACGTATTTGTAAGGAGAAAGCCCTGTCTGGCGGCGAAAGCAGTCGCTGAAATGTGCTTCGCTGAGACAGGCGAGACGCGCCAGCTCGGCAACGCTGAGCCGCTGCGCCAGATGTGATTGAATATAGCGATCGATGATGGCTAGATCGAGTCGTGGTGAGCTGGCCGGGGGTAAGTGCATTGAGAGTCGTGCATGGAGACAGCCGAGGAAGGCAGTCGCCAGCAGCTCGCCTGGGGCATGGCGTGGCTGGCCTAGTTCCAGCACGAGAAAATTGAGATAAGAACGTAGTGACTCGTCGAGGGTGAAAAAGCGCGGCGCATCGAACAGGCGTACCTGTTCGCGATAAGAGCCACACAGCGCCGGGGCATCATCCGGGAGATCGAGAATCAGTTGGCGGTTGTTGCCGATGCCACTGTAATAGTGAATATGATCCGCAGGGACGATACAGCCGCTCAAGGGCGCGACATGGCCGCCCAGGCCTTCGATCTCGAATTCGGCATGGCCCTCGAGGCCGATCACGATCTGATGATAATCATGGGCGTGATGCTTGGTGGCATTATCGAGGGGGGTTAGACGAAAGGCGCTGGTCATGGGTGGCCTCGTAGCTTCGATCGCCAATGTGAGCCAATGGCAGGATGACTAAAACGATCGCTTGCCTTGTTCGACAAGCATGCGAGAAGCCAGGTCATCGCGTAGCGTGGTCAATTCGCAACGACCGCGACGCGATAATAGGCATCCGCCCTGGGCAGCCTGCCAGGGGCGGCCGTGATCATCCATGATATCCTGGGCGTTGCGGCGAACCGCCTCGAGAGAATCGTCGTGACGGATAGGATAGCCCACCAAGGCATTCCATTCGGTTTCCGAGGCTTGATGGTTCAATACGCGTTCGAAAAGCTGCAGCAAATGCTCTGGCTCTGTACGATAGCGTGGCGTGCTCATGCTGATCAATAGCGCCATGCTGCCACCGACCACCAGCAGACACACGACGAAGGCAACGAGATAGACAAGCATGGCGGTCAGTCCGGCCTGCTCAGGCGGCTGGGTGAATCATGTAAGCCGTCATTTACCCGAATCTGCATTGCTTTCTCCCTATCGCTGTACCATTGTCGAAAAAAGATCCACGGCTGCCTCACTTATTGTCTGCTTTATGGGACATGAGTCGAGAGCAACTCATTGTATCGTCCATTGCAACAAGGAGCGTCCATGCTTAACGAAGCTATTGAAATTCGTGAACTGAAAGAAGGCGACGACGAATCATCGATTCGCTATGAAGTGTATGACAGCGACACCGGCACATCGTTGGGGGTATTCGACAATTATGAAGATGCTCAGTACGAGGTGGAGAGCATGAAAAGCTCCAATGAAGCCATCTGGAAAGATGGCGAAGACGCGGACCCCGGTACGGAGTGACGTTGGTCCCGGCACTATTGTCGATTGTGGAGCGGGCAACGAGATTCGAACTCGCGACCCTCAGCTTGGGAAGCTGATGCTCTACCAACTGAGCTATACCCGCCTTGACGCGCATGATAGTGAATCACAGCGTACCCCTGCAAGCACAGCGTCTCATCCGCATTTGGCACGGTTGCAGGAAATTTTCATCGCTCGGGAGAATTTTTTGCATCCTGTGGTCACAGGGATAGCGCAACGTTCCTTCAAGACTGAATATTGCGTCTTTACTTACTGCATTCGATCCTTCGCCGCCGCGTCACCGACGCGGCGGCTTTTTACGAGTGCCGCCTACGAGTACCGTGCAGGCTATAAATGCTGCGCCGGCTCACAGGTTGCCGCGCATCGAGGCGATCGCGCTCAGGATATCACGCCGCGTGACGATGCCCATCAGGCGCTGCTCATCCACCACGGGATAGATCTTGGGCTTGTTGCCCAGCATCTCCTGAGCCAGATCGACGATGCCCTTGTCGGGGGTAACCGTGAGTACCTCGTCGCGCATCAACTCGCGTACCAGCGCAGGCTGACCGCCGTGATAGGCGCTGTCGAGCAGTTTACCCATGACGTCCTGTTCCGAAATGAAGCCGATCAGGTGATCGTGATCATCGACCACCGGAGCACCGGGCAGGCGGTGTAGCGCAAGGCCGGCTACCAGGGTGGCCACGGAGGTCGATGCGGATACCCGGAAGCAATCCCGAGACATGATTTCGCCGACGGTGGTGGGGGCTTTCTTGTTCATAATGCATTCCCTTCTGTCAGTGTTTCGCAAGCCATCCGCTATAGGCAAACCCGGTTCGATGATGATGCGACTCGTTATTCAATGCGCCATCTATCGCCATGCAACCACAGCCATTGTGGTGTTTCTCCAACCCAGCATAGCCCAATCCCAGGATGGTGCTCTGAGGTCCCGTCTCTGAACCTTCCTGCAGTAAGCTCATCCAAACGCTAACGGCTATCACTGAATCTTGCCAGCCGCGCCACCATCGTGGGGAGTTGACTCGGCGAGTTGCCGATGTTGTTCATGATGCTTCAGGGCACGAGTTTCGTTTCATTTGCAGGAGATCGATAATGAACGCACGCGATTACATGGCGAAAAAGGGAATCGATCTGGACAGGGAAGAAGATAAGCCGCAAAGCCTGGAAGAAATGGCCTGGTCGCGAGCCCGGGAGGCGGGCAGTCATCCACCGCGCAGCGGCACGCCGTTCGATTGGGAGGATTGGGAGCGTTACCATGATCAATTGGCGGAGAATTCCGAACGCATCACTCAAAAGATCAATGCGCGCTCGTCGCGTGACAAGAATGACGATTAGCGGTGACTGACGTATCATGAGGATTCAATTATTGTCGGCCACCGTGGCAAGTAATTGACAACAAGGAGGTTTTGCATGGACATCATTCGTATCATTCTGGCAATTTTGCTGCCCCCGGTAGGCGTGTTTCTCCAGGTGGGTCTTGGACTGCATTTCTGGATCAATATTCTTCTGACGATTCTCGGCTACATTCCCGGTATCGTGCATGCCATCTGGATCATCGCTCGGCGCTAGTCGCAAGCTTGGCGTAACAACGGCAACGGAAGACCCATTGGGATCTTCCGTTGTTCGTTTTCAAAGGCTTGAGCAGGCTCTAGCTGCTGATTGCCTGGATACCCGCCTTGGCCACCTGGGCATCCTGCTCGGGTTTGACGCCGGAGACACCCGCGGCACCCGCCACCTGGCCGTCCACCAGCACCGGTACGCCGCCGGTCATCATGCCCTGTAATACAGGCGCCGAAAGAAAGGCAGTACGCCCATTGTTGATCATCTCTTCGTACGCCTGGGATTCACGTCTTCCCAGCGCGGCGGCACGTGCTTTCTCGTTAGCGATGTAGCTGGAAATGGGCGAGCAGCCGTCGAGACGGCGTAGGCCCAACAGATGACCGCCATCGTCCACCACGGCGACCGTGATCGCCCAGCCATTGGCCTCGGCTTCCTGCTGAGCGGCATCGAGAATGGCATTGGCATCGTCCAAGGTCAGTGCGGGTTTCTGTTGCATGTTGTTACTCCTTTTTATTGAAATATTCTGTCGACATTCATGCTGATGCGAGCGCATCGTCGACGATCTCTATCCAGTGCCTGACCCGGGTACGACCGGCACCATCGAGGTGGGTCTGGCAGCCTATGTTGGCGGTCACGATCGTTTCCGGGTTGCCGGCTTCCAGTGCGTCGAGCTTGTTGTCGCGCAGCTGTTTCGCCAGCTCCGGCTGGGTGACCGAGTAGGTGCCCGCGGAACCACAGCACAGATGAGCATCGCGCACCGGGGTCAGGTTGAAGCCGAGGCGGGTGAGTATGCCCTCGGCCACGCCACCCAGTCGTTGTGCGTGCTGCAGGGTGCAAGGGCAGTGAAAGGCCAGCTTGCGTGACTCCTTGATCTTCAATGCCTCGAGATCCTCGTCGCGCAGGATCTCGACCAAATCCTTGGCCAGGGCACTGATGCGCTTGGCTTTCTCCTCGTAGTCGGTATCGCCCTCGAGCATTTCACCATATTCTTTCACGAATGCGCCGCAGCCGCTGGCCGTCTGCACTATGGCCTCGCAGCCGGCCTCGACATGGGGCCACCAGGCGTCGATGTTATTGCGCATGCGCTGCAGGCCGGCCTGCTGGGCATTCAAATGATAATCGATGGCGCCACAGCAGCCGGCGTCCGGTGCCGGGGTCAGGCCGATGCCGAGCCGATCGAGCACGCGGGCGGTGGCCGCATTGGTATTGGGAGAGAGCCCGGGTTGTACGCAGCCTTCGAGAATCAGCATTTGCCGCGCATGTTGCTTGCCGTCTGGCCGCTTGCCGGGGGCCGCCGGCTTGGCCGGCATCTTGTCGCGCAGCGTGCCGGGCACCAGCGGGCGGAAGATCTGCCCCATCTTGAGCAGCGCCGCAAAGCGTTTGGGCTCGACCAGGGCGTGACGCAGACCAAAATGCAAGGCGCGTTCCTTGGGTGTACGGCCCACACGGCGGTCAACCTCGGCGCGGCCGATATCGAGCAGCTTGTGATACTCGACCCCGGAAGGGCAGGTGGTTTCACAGTTGCGGCAGGTCAGGCAGCGATCCAGATGAAGCTGGGTTTCCTTGGTTACTTGATCGTCATCGTCGCGGCTTTCCAGCAGCTCCTTCATCAGGTAGATGCGCCCACGGGGGCCGTCACGTTCATCTCCCAGCAACTGATAGGTGGGACAGGTGGCATTGCAGAAGCCACAGTGCACGCAGGTGCGCAGCACGCGATCGGCCTCGCGGATATGCGGTTTTTGCAGGTCTGCTTCGGTGAAGTGGGTCTGCATGCTTAAAACTCCGGGTAAAGCCGGCCAGGATTGAAGATGCCGTTGGGATCGAGCTGGGTCTTGAGTCGTCGGTGATAGGTGGCAACGACCTTGGAGAGCGGGGTAAACGGTTCAGCGTGGCCGGCAGTGAAACAGGTGGCATGCCCCCCGGCCTGAGTGACGGTCTCGCGCAGTACGTCTGCCTCATCGTCGCTGCGAAGCCAGCGCTGGGCCCCGGCCCAGTCGTAAAGCACGTCACCGTCCAGCGCCAGCGGCGGGGTGTTGTTGGGCAGCGATAGACGCCACAGCGGACGCGAATCCTTCTTGTCGAAAAAAACCAGGCGCTGTTCGCGCAAGTCTTGCCAGAAGCTGCTGACGAGATCGTCCCCACCCAACTGTTCTCTGGTAGCGGCCACCGAACTCGCGCCACCTTCCAGACGCAGATGCAGCGCATCATCATGGTAGGCTGCGGCGGTGATCGGCAGTGGCTGACGGCCCCATTGCGCGAGTCGTTGCAAGGCGTCATCCAGGGGCAATTCGAGACGCAGGCTGTGAATGGCGTTCGGTTTGGGCAATACCTTGAGCGAGACCTCGGTGATGACGCCAAGGGTGCCCTGGGCGCCGACCATCAGACGCGAGAGATCGTAACCGGCCACATTCTTCATCACCTCGCCGCCGAAGCGTAGATGCTTGCCTTCATAAGTGATGAGCCGGGTGCCGAGCACGAAATCGCGCACTGCGCCAGCCCAGGGACGACGAGGGCCGGAAAGACCGCTGGCGATCATGCCGCCGACGGTGGCGGTAGGGCCGAAGTGGGGCGGTTCACAACTCAGTTGCTGGTGTTCCGCATCCAATGCTGCCTCGAGTTCCGCAAGCGGGGTGCCGGCGCGCACCGAAACCACCAGTTCCACCGGATCGTAATGGGTAATGCCGCGATGCTCGGTCAGGGACAATGCGTCACCCTCGATCCGTCGACCATAAAAGTCCTTGGTGCCGCCACCCTCTATCCTCAGTGGCGTCTTGTCGGCATTGGCCTGGCGCACACGCTCACAGAGTACCTCGGTGTTATCCTGGCCAGGGCCCTGTTGACTCTCCGCAAGAGCTGGGTGCCTATCTTGTTCGTGCTGCATGGTTCGTCCTCAGAAGCGTGGCAACTCGGGATGCGGCAACTCCCCGTTATGCACGTGCATGGCGCCGAATTCGGCACAGCGATGCAACGTCGGTATGTTCTTGCCCGGATTGAGCAAACCTGAACTGTCGAAGGCCGCCTTCACGGCGTGAAAGGTGGTGATCTCATCGGGCTGGAACTGGGTGCACATCTGGTTGATCTTTTCGCGCCCCACGCCATGTTCACCGGTGATGCTACCGCCCACCTCGACGCACAGCTCGAGTATCTTGCCGCCGATGGTCTCGGCCTTTTCCAGCTCGCCGGGCTGGTTGGCATCGAACATGATCAGCGGGTGGGTGTTGCCGTCGCCGGCATGAAAGACATTGGCGACCCGCAGGCCATATTCTTCCGACAGGTCGGCGATACCCTTGAGAACCCTGGGCAGTTCGCGGCGAGGGATGGTGCCGTCCATGCAGTAGTAGTCCGGTGACATGCGCCCGACCGCGGGGAAGGCGTTCTTGCGCCCGGCCCAGAACAGGGCACGTTCGGCCTCGTCTCGGGCCTGCTGTATATCGCCGGCGCCGGCCTGTTCGAGTACCCTGCGGACCGTGGCGCAGTCGTCGTCGACATCTGCTTCTACCCCGTCCAACTCGCACAGCAGTATCGCCTCGGCGTCTACCGGATAGCCTGCCTTGATGAAGTCCTCTGCCGCCTGAATCGCCAGCTTGTCCATCATCTCCAGGCCCCCGGGGATGATGCCGGCGGCGATGATGTCACCGACTGCCTTGCCGGCTTTTTCGACGTCGTCGAAGCTGGCCATCAGCACCTTGGCGCTTTCGGGTTTGGGCAGCAGCTTCACGGTGATCTCCGTGATCACGCCGAGCATGCCTTCGGAGCCATTGAACAGGGCGAGTAGATCGAATCCCGGGGCATCGAAGGCCTCCGAGCCCAGAATCATGCGCTCGCCTTCGATGGTGACGACCTCGACCCTGAGTACGTTGTGTACCGTCAAACCGTACTTCAGGCAGTGCACGCCACCGGCGTTCTCGGCGACGTTACCGCCGATCGAACAGGCAATCTGGGATGAAGGGTCCGGCGCATAGTAGAGCCCATAGGGAGCCGCCGCCTCGGAAATGGCCAGGTTGCGAACCCCGGGCTGGACGCGAGCGATGCGCGCGTCCGGGTCGACCTCGAGAATTCGTGAAAAACGCGACATGACCAGCAGCACCCCTTTTTCCAGAGGCAGGGCGCCTCCGGAAAGACCGGTGCCGGCACCCCGGGTGACCACCGGTACCTCCAGTTCGAAACAGGTACGCATCAGCGTTTCGATCTGTTCCAGGGTATGGGGCATGGCGACCAGCATCGGCAGCACGCGATACGCGGAAAGCCCGTCACATTCAAAAGGGCGCAGGTCTTCTTCTCGATGCAATAAGGTCATGTCGGGCAAGGCTTGTTGCAATCGCTGAAGTGCGTTTGCCTTGTCCGACGCGGGTAGCACGCCATCCAGTCGTTCGTCGTAGAGAATGTTCATGATCACACTTCCCATTTTATGTCCTGGGCACCACTGTGAGCGTTACCATTGGGACTGTCCAGCCTTTGGTACAGTGGTCAGACCAGTAATTGGTCTAATTTTTGGAAATCGTTTCCAATATAGAGCAAAAGGTTATGTCGTGGGTAATGGCCTGGACCTCGAAAGAGAGTAACCCCAGGCGTTTGGTCCTAGTATGATGGCGCATTGTCATTTGCGACATGTAGGCTCTCCGTGAAGCTGCTTCGACGTCTGAATATCGATAAATACCTGCTGATGCTGATCGGGGCGGTCATCGTCGCTTCCGTATTGCCAGTGCATGGTATGGCCAGCGAGGTGTTCTCCCTGGCCACCAAGCTGGCCATCGCGCTATTGTTTTTTCTGCATGGCGCCAGGCTGTCACCCCGCACGGTCATCAAGGGCATGACCCATTGGCGGCTCCACTTGATGGTCTTTGCCAGCACCTTCGTGCTGTTTCCGATTCTAGGACTGATCATCGGCTTGATGGCCCCGGCGCTGCTGCCGCCAACCTTGGCCATGGGCATCCTCTTCCTGTGCGTGCTGCCTTCGACCATTCAGTCCTCCATCGCCTTTACCTCCATCGCCGGAGGCAATGTGCCGGCAGCGATCTGTTCCGCGTCCGCATCGAACATTCTCGGCATGTTCATCACGCCGCTGTTGGTGGGGCTCTTGATGAGCGCCCAGGCCGGCGGCGTCTCCTTGGATGCCCTGGGCGCGATCCTCCTGCAGCTGCTGGCACCGTTCCTGTTGGGGCAGGCGCTGCAGCGCTGGATCGGTGAGTGGATGGCGCGTCACGGGCGTTTGCTCGGGCTGGTCGATCGTGGCGCGATTCTGATGGTGGTCTATCTGGCCTTCAGCGAAGCGATGGTCGCGGGGCTGTGGGAACAGCTCTCTGGAGCATCGCTTGCGATGATGGTCGTGGTGGATTGCGTGCTGCTTGCCGCGGTGCTGGTGATTACCACCCTGGCGAGTCGCTGGCTGGGGTTCGCGCGGGAAGATGAGATCACCATCGTGTTCTGCGGCTCCAAGAAGAGCCTGAGCAGCGGTGTGCCCATGGCCAATGTGCTGTTCTCGTCCCATCAGGTGGGCAGCGTCATCCTGCCGTTGATGCTCTTTCACCAGATCCAGCTGTTCGTATGTGCGGTGCTGGCGCGGCGCTATGCGGTCAAGGAAAAACCGCCTCGGTGATGCCGAGGCGGTACTGTTCGCACGGATCCGGACAAGCATGGACCTAGCTGCCGTTCAGCAGCCCATCGGCAATCCCGATGCCGTAGAAGGCGATCAGACCGATGATGCCGGCGAAGAGTGCGTAGTAGATGGTCGGCAGAATGGTCTTGCGCAGGGTCGTACCCTCACGGCCAAGCAGGCCCACCGTTGCCGAGGCGGCTACCACGTTGTGAATGGCAATCATGTTGCCGGCGGCGGCACCGACGGCCTGCAGGGCGACCATCATGGCCGTGGAGAGCCCTAGCTGCTCGGCGACGTTGAACTGAAAATCCGACAGCATCAGGTTGGAGACGGTGTTGGAGCCGGCGATGAAGGCACCCAGTGCACCCACGGCGGGGGCGAAGAGCGGATAGATACCGCCCACGCCATCGGCGACGGCCTGTGCCATGGCAACCGGCATGGACACCAGATCCGCCTGGTTGACACCGGAGTTGATCAGGATGCGTACCATTGGAATAGTGAAGATCAGCACGAAACCGGCCCCGAGAATTGTCTTGGTCGACTCATGCAAGGCCGCACCGAGCTGGCCGCCGCGCATGCGATGCAGGAGTGCGGTGATCAGCACCACGATCACGAGAATGCCGCCCGGAAGGTAAAGCGGCTCGATGCTGCCGCTGACACCGGTTTCGCCCAGGATATTGCTCCAGCTCAGGGCCAGCGATTTCAGGGCGTTGGTGACCGGCTCGACGGTACGTGAGATGACCAGCAGGATGGCCAGCAGCACATAGGGCACCCAGCCCATGAAGGTGGAGATCGGTGTGCGTCCGGCGATCTGATCGACCTTGATGTCGAGACTACCGATCCACTCGTCCGGCCAGGAGGTGGATTCCGGGAAATCCCAGGTCGTCTTGGGCAGCAGGAAGCCTCTTCTTGCCGCAGGCACGACGATGGCCAGACCCACCATGGCGCCAATCATCGAGGGAAACTCCGGTCCCAGCAACACACCGGCCAAGGCGTAGGGCACCACGAAACAGACCCCTGCGAAGAGGGCGAAAGGCGCGATATCCAGTCCTTCCTTCCAGGAGCGGTTGGCACCGAAAAAGCGCACCATGATGATCACCATGATCAGCGGCATGAGCAAGCCGACGATGGCGTGGGTGATCGCCACCTCGGAGGTGATCAAACGGAAATAAGCTTCCCAGTTGCTGCCATTGTCAACCAATCGCTCCGTGATGCCGGCTTTATCAAGCCCCCCTGTGACCCCGACCACGATCGGGGTGCCCACCGCGCCGAAGGAGACCGGGGTCGACTGGATCATCATGCCCACCACCACGGCGGCCAGGGCCGGAAAGCCGAGAGCCACCATCAGCGGCGCGGCAACCGCTGCTGGCGTGCCGAAGCCCGAAGCCCCTTCGATGAAGCAGCCAAACAACCAGGCGACGATGATCGCCTGCACGCGACGATCCGGGCTGACACCCGAAAAGCCGTTGCGGATGGCGGCGATACCACCGGAGTGCTTGAGCGTGTTGAGCAGCAGAATGGCGCCGAAGATGATCCACAGGATCGCCACGGTCAGCATTAGCCCTTGCAATGTTGACGCCACCACCCGGGTGAAGGTCATGTCCCAGGCGAGCAGGGCAATCAAGGCGGTGACTATAAAGACGATTGGCATGGCGGTTTTTGCTGCCATACGAAAGCCGATCAGCAGGACCCCCGCCAATAGCAAGGGCAGGAAGGCCAGCAGGGCAAGCAGCGTTTGATTCATGAGGCAGCCTCTCTTGTTATTGTCCGGACGTCATGCCGGACTGATCCATTTCGGTGACTGTCGCATCCAGGAATGCGTGGCTGCACGATAATCTGTGAAAGTGCTTTTTACCAACCCTGGGAAATTGGTAATACCAATGTTGATCTGCAGTCCTTTTTGATCTTATGTCATTGATTCGTATTGAATAAAACGTGGCTTAAAAACATTTTTATCGAATGTGGTGAGCCTATGTTGGTCAATTCATTAGACTAATAGATAAGTGAAGTGGCGCCTTCGCTAGAGGATTGGCGCCAATGCTGATGGAGTGTTAGCGTCAGATACATCCATGTCTGCGAGGAGTCCCCATGACACGCTTACTTTACGATCTGTGCGGTATCGATGAGGCATTGCGCTTCTCGCCCTATTGTTGGCGCGTGAAATACGCCTTGGCACATAAGGGCCTGAGCTACGAATCTCGGCCCTGGCATTTCACCGAAAAAGAGGCAATCGAGTTTTCGGGGCAGGGCAAGGTGCCGGTACTGGTCGATGATGAGACGACCGTGGTGGATAGCTATGACATCTTTCGCTATCTCGATCGTAGCTATCCAGACAAGCCGCTGCTCGGAGAGGGCGAAGCCGAGGCTCGCGCTCGATTCTTCAAGTTCTATAGTGAGCGTTCCCTGGCGCCGGGTATCCTCAAAACTGTCGTCATGGACTTGTTCAATTCTGTGCATCCCAAGGATCGCGATTATTTTCGTCAGACCCGGGAAAAGGCACTAGGCCGCACCCTGGAGGAGGTCCATGCGCCCAGCAAGGGGCTGAGCATGCTCGATCAGGCGCTTGAGCCTTTGCGCGGGCGTCTTGAGGAAGCCGATTTTCTGGACGGTGACGTTCCGGCCGGGGCGGATTATATGGTCTTTGGCCACTTCATGTGGGCACGCAATGTCTCGAGTGCCGACCTCATATCCAACGCCGATCCGGTCTATGCCTGGGTAGAGCGAATGCTCGACGTGCATGGCGGGGTGGGACGCAATGCGTTGCGCAGTGTCGATGTTCCAGGTGCTTATCGCGCTGATGAGGCATGACAGGCGCGCAGTGATAGCCCGCGCTCGAACAGGTGAGCAGGGATGTATCGGTTATCAACGGTGACAGGAGGTTCCAGCATGATCGATCTTTATTATTGGACGACACCGAACGGACACAAGATATCCATCTTTCTGGAAGAGGCGAGTCTCGATTACGAGATTCATCCGGTCAACATCGGCAAGGGTGAGCAGTTCTCGCCAGAGTTCCTGGCCATTGCGCCTAACAACCGTATTCCTGCCATTGTCGACCGGCACCCCGCGGATGGCGGTCAACCCCTGGCGCTATTCGAATCCGGTGCGATTCTTGAATATCTCGCGGACAAGAGCGGCAGATTCCTGCCCCGCGCCGGGCGCGAACGCTATATGGCGCTACAGTGGCTGTACTGGCAAATGGGGGGGCTCGGCCCCATGGCGGGTCAGAATCATCATTTTCGCAACTATGCGCCTCAGAAGATCGACTATGCCATCGAGCGATACATCAAGGAAACGTCACGACTTTACGGGGTACTCGACAAGCAGCTCGACGATAACGAGTTCGTGGCCGGTCATGAATATACCGTTGCCGACATGGCGATCTATCCGTGGGTCAAACCCTACGAGAACCAGGGGCAGGACATCGAGGATTTTCCCAACGTGCTGCGCTGGATGCGTGCGATCGCTGCTCGCCCCGCGGTTGAACGTGCCTACGCGCAGGCCGAGAAGATTAATCCGAAGGATGGCGTGGAGATGGACGAAGAGGCCCGTAAGCATCTATTCGGGCAGAAGTGATACCACTGCAGTCAACATGTAAGTGGTACTAAGTATGACGCCCGGTTCCTGAGGTGATCTCCGAAAGACCGGGCATCATTGTGTCAGGCCGTCTGGCTCAATGCCTTCTTCGTCTGTCGTGCCTGACGTTCGAAGGCCAAGGCCATGCGCTCGATCAGGCCGTCCACCAGGGGACGACGTTTGGAAGATATAGTGGTGCACTGAGCTACGTGCGTGCGCAGTGTCCGTGCAGCGTCGATAAAGGCGTCGGGAACTCGCCCCTGAGCGCTCTCGGCATAGCCATCGGCGAGGGAGTCGAGCAAGTGGCGATAAGCCGCTTGCACCCTGGCATCGTCGACGTCGTCCAGGCGCTGGCGCAGACGTAGACAAGCGCGGCCCATGTCCAGTCCGGCGAGCCCCAGAGCGAGCAAGTGACGCTGATCCTCGTGCAGCATCTCGTCGTGACGTGCCAGCTTCAACAAGCGATCGGCCATGCGGTCGCTGAACCAGAGATCCGTCTGCTGCGGAGGCCGGCGCGCCACTCGATCCAGATCACGGGTGGTGGCGGCGATCAGTCGGCGCCGTATTATCCCCGAGCCCAGGGCAGGGACGAGGCGAAAGCCCATGACCATGGCGCTCACGCCGATCGCCACGGCCAGCCCTCGATTGAGAAAGTTATCGATGGCGAAGTCCATATCGTTGCCAGGCATGGTCAGCAGGATATTGGCGACGGTGAAGGGCAGGCTGTAGCCGATGGTCGCCGGATGGCCTGCACCGAGTAGACCGAGGAACAGTGGAGCCCCCATCAGCATGGCCAGCATGACGAAGCCGTCGACCTGGGACAGCAGCACATGACCGAATAAAAAGGCGCTGGGGAGGGCCGCCAGCATACCTTTGAGAAACGTGGTGCCCATGCGGGCGGGATTGGGATAACTGGCAAAAATACCCGAAAAAAGTGTCGCCAGCAGCAAGGCAGTGGTCCCGTTCGTCCAAGCAGTGACGAGCCAAAATATCGAGATGACACCGAATACCAGACCGGCCCGCAGGCCATTCAGACTGGCCACCAGATGATCGCGATGCCAGGATAGCGAAGGGCTGCGCAGATAATGGGCTTCGGGGTGGTCGATAGTGGCGCGTGCTTCGAGCATGATCGTGGCATGTCCGAGTATCTCGCGCAGGCCCAGCAATACGCGAAGCGATAGGGTAGAAAGCTCCGGGGTTTCGAGCTCGTAGGTGATGTGTCGTTGATGCTGGAGAAGTTCCCGGGCAGAAGCCGAATCGCGTGCTTCCAAGGCCCGACGGAAACATGCCGCCGTATCCCCGGCTAGGCGCCGGACGTTGGCATCGAGTCGAGAGTGCTGTTCGCGCAGCAATTGATCGAGCGCTTCCGTGGTCGCCAGTAATCGCATGGTACGTCGTGTCAGTAGATGCGCACCGCGCACGCGCCCCGGCCCGGCCGGATCTTCATAGCGGGCGGCTTGACTATCCGTTTCCAGCGTCATCAGCGGCTCAAGGCTTGCGACCAGAATTTGCTGCAGCTCTTTACTGTTATCGCCTTCGAGTCGCCGTGCCGAATAGATGAATGCCTGCTCGAGGGTATCATCGGCTTGCTTGGCCAAGTGATGACGCACCCGGGTTGGCCACAACAAAGCACTGATCAGAGTGGCACATAACGCCCCTAGCCCTATCTCTGAAATACGCGCGACGGCGACCTCGAAAACACTCGATGTGCCGCTATGGGAAATGATCACGACCAGCATCGCCGTGACCGCCCCCATGACGAAACCGTAGGCAAAGTTGTTGCGCGTCAGCGAGGCACTATAGATGCATAGCGCGATCCAGGCCGTCAGCATTATCAATGCCGGCACACGTGCCTGGGCGAACAAGGCCATGATGAGGATGCCGACGCCGGCGCCGGTAATGGTGCCGCCCAATTGACATAGCCCCTTTTCGATCACCATGCCGCTCATGGGGCGTATTTGTAGAAAAGCCGCGGATATCATCGCCCAGTAAGGACGCTCGAGATCTGCCCAGAGTGCGATGTAGAGCGCCAGGAACATGGCGATCACACCCTTGAGTGCGAATTTCACTGCCGTGGAGGAAGGGGTCAGAAAGGCCTGCAGGAATGGCGGCATGGAGAACGCTCTACTCCTGTGGCGCATCATCGAGGATACGTATCGAGGCGCTCATGCCCGCACTCAGCAACAAGTCGTCAGGAATATCGTCCAGCGTGATGCGTACCGGAATGCGTTGAGCCAGACGAACCCAGTTGAAGGTTGGTTCGACCTGAGGCAGTAACTGTGCGTCGAGTCGTTGATTGTCATCGGCGATGCCGCGAGCGATGCCCGATACATGACCTGTCAACTCAGTATCGCCATTCATCAGCAAGACCCGCGCAGGGTCGCCCAGGTCGATTCGCGTCATCTTGGTTTCTTCGAAATACCCGATGACATAGAACGAATCGGTCTTGACTAGCGCCATGACGCGATCGCCGCGGGAAACATAATCGCCTTGAGCGAGTTGCAGGTTGAGGATGTGGCCCGCCGCCGGTGCAGTGGCGGTGGTGCGCTCCATATCCAGACGTGCCTCCTGCAACTGCGCCCTGGCCTTGGCCAGCTCGGCCTCTGCCAAACGCGTATCAATACGTGCCACTTCTCGCTCTTCGGTGCTGATGGCCCGGTTGCTCAATCGGTTACGGCGGCTTTCTTCATGGCGTCTGAGTTCGAGCTTGGCCTGGCGATTGGCAACCTCGGCTTCAGCCTTCTCGACCGCCGCCTGATAGCGCGCCGTGTCCAGCTTGAACAACACCTGTCCATGTTCGACTCGTTCGGCATCCTCGACGGCCAGCGACTCGACCCAACCGCTGACGTCTGGGGAAATGGTGACAACATCGGCTCCCACGCGTCCATCGCGAGTCCAGGGAGTGTAAAGATAGTAATGCCATAGCCAGATACCTGCGGCGACAGCGAGTGCGACCACCACCAGAGTAATCAAGAGGCGTAATGAGGTGCGCATGTAATAGGGTTACCCGATGATGGAAAACAAAAAAGCGATAGCAGCCACGGCAATCACGAACAAAGCGAGATCGAACCAGGCCTCGAACCATAGGACGTGCTGGCCAAGCCAGCGATGCAGAAGGCTACGCACTATCGCCGCCGAGCAGGCGCCAAGAAGGGCGTAAAGGAGCAGTGGGCTGAAATAGATTCCTCCCAGCGCTATTTCTCTCAGTCCCATGGTGTTTCCCTAGATCGATAGTATGACATAGCTCGTAAAGCCTTGACGTCCCAGCAGGTTGGCTTCGAATGCATCCGGCAATAATTGCCTATTCTACGCGCTTCGGACTGGTGATGAGGCGAGAGTCATCACAAGAAAAGGGGCGATTCTAAAAAAACGTGAATTCGTTGTTGCACTGCAACAATGTCTTTGCTATTGTGCACAGCAGCAAAGGGCGAGGCCCTTTCCATAAGCCACTTAATGGAGGTGTTACATGGCCAACACAAACACTGATCAAATGACCAAGCAGTTCGAATCCATGTTTTTCGGTCCGATGCGTTCTTATGCAGCGCTGACCGTAGAATATGCAGAGCGTGTTCTCAACACTCAATATGAGTTTGCCAAGGCTTATTCAAACGCCAGCTTCGGCCAGGCGCGCTCAATGCTCAACGTCAAGAACTCCGACGATCTGCGCACTTTCGTCGAAAGCCAGCAGAAAGTCGCTCAAGAAATGGGCGAGCGCCTGAAGGACGACACTCAGAAAGTTGTCTCCATGAATCAGGAATTCGCTGAGAAGAGCCAGAAGTTGGTCGAAGAAAATGTGAAGTCTGCTAGCCAGACTGCACAGCAGACCGCGCAGAAAGCCACCAAGTAAGATGGCATGACGCCACGCTTGATGCGTGATATGAACAGGCCGCCGGTTGTGAACCGGCGGCCTGTTTTTTGTCGTGCAGAGCTTATCGAATCAGAAGTAGGACTCAGTTCGAACACAGGGTGTCATTGACGCCCTGAACTTAGCTTGCGCCATCCCTCGAATCGGACGTTGATGATCGCCAGCCCCACGACCACCATGATGCCACCTGCCAGTTTATTGATGCCCAGGGAATCGCCAAGTAACCACATTCCTAGAAGTACCGCGAAAACCGGCATCAGTAGCGACAAAGGCACGACCCGGCTGACCGGGTGCTTTTGGAGGAGTCGATACCATAGGGTGTAAGCGACGATCGAGGACATGACCGCGGTATAGAATACCGCTCCCCAACCAGCCCAGCTTGCGCGAGACAAGACGGCGAGTTGATCGTTTTCGAAGATCCAGGAGCCCAGGGCTACCTGTGGAATTGCAAACAGTGCGATCCAGCCAGCCAGCGTGAAGGGAGCGATCGGAGGCGCCACCTTGATCAGTAGATTCGAGACGGCCCAGAAAAAGGCACTGGCGAGTAGTAGTGTCGTAGGTAATGGCGCTGGCAGCGACGGGCCACCAGCGAGCACGACAATGCCGGCAAAGGAAAAGGTTAGACCCAGCCAACGGCGTAGGTCGAGGCGCTCCTTGAGGAAGGCGGCGGCCAGCAAGGTAGCGAAAGGTGTGCCCATCTGCACCAGCAGGGCACCGGTGCCGGCTTCCGCCTGTCCCAGCCCGATAAAGAGCAGTGGGAAGTGCAGGCCCCCGAAGGTTATCGACAGCAATAGCAGCCACGGTAACTGGTTTCGATCGATACGTGTGAAAGGTACGACCAGCACTGCCACCAGCATGAAACGCAGTGTCATCAGCAACAGAGGCGGCATATCCGCCACGCCCACCTTGATGACGATAATATTGAGCGCCCAGATGATGATGACCACCAGGCCGAGCAGCAGGTCGCGAAGGGGCACGAATCGTCCTTGATTGAAAAGTAGGGCGGGCGCCAGTATAGAGACGTAGAGAAAGGTTTTCGAATAAACATCGTTTGGCGAAGCGGCATGGACAAGACAAACAAACTACCGGGTTTTTCTATTCTCCTGATGATATTGCTCGCCGCGACTTGTTTTGTAATACCGGCCTGGGCTCTGGAACGGGACGACATCGTCATCGACGGGGGAGAGGGCCAGCATCACCTAAGTGTCGAAATTGCCCGTACGCCTCAGGAACGCTCTTTCGGCCTCATGGAACGCGATCATTTGCCGGACAACGCTGGCATGCTGTTTGTCTACCCACGTGAGCAACCTCCCGGCACTGGTTTCTGGATGTATCGTACCCGCATCTCGCTGGACATCGCCTTTCTTGCTAAGGACGGTGAAATTCGCGCCATTCATACCATGCCACCTTGCGAAAGCGAGCGCCCCTCAGAATGCCCGTCCTACCGTGCCGGGGTCCCCTTTCACGTGGCGCTGGAGGTTAATCGGGGATATTTCGACGCGCGAGACATCGAGGTTGGCGATCGTTTGATCCTGCCCTGATCTATTCTGAACTGTCCCTGAAAAGGAACTTTCACTCACGGCCGGGCTTTTTCTACAATGAACGCCCAACCGATAATAATCACAGGTCGCACGGCCGGCCTCATGTAAGGAAACAGCTCATGATGACACGCCGCTTATCCACTCTCACCGCCGCCGTGATGGGAGTTGCCTTGCTGGGCGGTAGCCTGAATGCCGAGGCGCGCGAATATTCTGTCTCCACTGTACTTTCCGCGGACTTCCCCTGGGGGCAGGCGGCCGAAAAATGGGCGGAGCTGGTGAAAGAGCGCTCGGACGGTGAGATCACCCTACGCGTCTATCCCAATTCGCAACTGGTCAATGGCGATCAGACCCGGGAATTCTCGGCGATGCGTCAGGGGCTGATCGACATGGCCGTGGGCTCGACCATCAACTGGTCGCCCCAGGTACCGGAGCTCAATCTGTTCTCGCTGCCGTTTCTGATGCCGGACACCGACGCGGTGGATGCCATCACCGGCGGCGAGGCCGGCGAGAAGGTGTTTGATGCCATCGAGTCTCGCGGTGCGATGCCCCTGGCCTGGGGCGAGAACGGTTTTCGCGAGCTGTCCAATTCGAAGCAGCCTATTACCGCACCGGAGGATCTCGAGGGCTTGAAGATTCGTGTGGTCGGTTCGCCCTTGTTTCAGGATACTTTCACTGCCTTGGGGGCCAACCCGACCCAGATGAGCTGGGCGGATGCCAAGCCGGCACTGACCACCGGCGCGGTGGATGGCCAGGAGAATCCGCTGTCGGTGTTCGACGTGGCGCGCATCGATCAGGTCGGGCAGAAATATCTGACCCTGTGGCATTACATGAATGATCCCTTGATCTTTGCCGTCAATCAACGAATCTGGCAGCAGTTCTCCGAAGAAGATCGTGAGCTTGTGCGTCAGGCGGCCATCGATGCCGGCCAATGGGAGATCGAGATGTCCCGAGAACAGAAGAGTGAGCGCTTGGCGGCCATCAAGCAACGTGGCGTCGAGGTCAGCGAACTCACCGAGGATCAGCGCCAGGCTTTCGTCGAGGCCACCCAAAGCGTGTATGAGGAATGGACGCCGCAGATCGGTGAGGAGCTGGTCGAGACCGCGCGCCAGGCAGTAGAAACACGCTGAAAAACCGCCTGTCGTTTCAATGCTGAGTGGCCGGCCTCGTCTTGAGGCCGGTCTTGTGTCAAGGGATTACTCATGAAACCCCAACCGGATGCTCGGCTAGAGCGAATACTGGCGACCCTGGCGCTGGTGATCATCGCCGTGATCAGCCTGGGCAATGTGGTGGTGCGCTATGTGACCAATGTGTCATTCGCCTTCACCGAGGAAATCTCGGTGTTTCTGCTGGTGGTACTGACCTTCGCCGGTGCGGCGGTGGCTCTGCGGCGCAATCGTCATGTGCGCATCAGTCTATTGGAGCGCGCCCTGCCGAAAGGGCCACGTCGTGCACTGATCGTTTTCCAAGGGCTGGCCGGTGCCACGGTGCTGGGTCTGATTCTGTGGTTCGGTGCCAAATTGACCTTGGAAGAGTACCAGTGGCAAACCCAGTCCCCGGGGCTTGGCGTGCCGCAGTGGTGGTATCTGGTCTGGTTGCCGGTGTTGGCGTCCTTGTTGCTGTTGCGCCAGATCCAACAGACCCTGGATCGCCTGCGTGGAAAGCTTAACGATGAGTCCTGACCTATGGATGGTCTTGAGTTTCCTGGGGCTGCTGATTGCCGGCGTGCCTGTTGCGCTCTCTCTTGGACTGGCCGGTGCGATAGGGATCGTCAGCGGTATGTCGCCCATGATGCTGGCGACCCTGGGTACCAATACCTATAACAGCATTGCCAAGTATCCACTGATCGCCATTCCACTGTTCATCCTCACCGGATTGATCTTCGAGCGCGCCGGGGTAGCGGCGCGACTGGTGCGCTTCGCGCAAGCGCTAATCGGCCCGCGTCACGGCGGACTGGCGCTGGTGGCGGTGCTGGTGTGCATGATCATGGGGGGCATGAGCGGCTCCGGACCGGCGGACGCCGCTGCCGTGGCCATGGTGATGCTGCCGAGCATGACCCGCGCCGGCTATCCCAAGCCGTTTTCCGCCACGCTGATCGCAGCATCTGCCTCCACGGCGATCCTGATACCGCCTTCTGTGGCGCTCATTCTTTACTCCATTGTGGTGCCCGGGGTCGATCTGCGTGCCTTGTTTGCCGCTGGCCTGTTTCCGGGCATTCTTGCTGGGCTTTCGCTGCTGGTACCAGCCTTCTGGTTATCACGCCGCTACGGTTGGGAAGCCCCGACGGAGGTGGAGCGACCACCGCTGGGGGAGAGTTTTCGCCAGGCGCTGCCGGCACTGTTTGCCCCGGTGATCATCCTGGGCGGGCTGCGCAGCGGCCTGTTCACTCCGACGGAAGCGGCGGTGGTGGCAGTGGCTTATGGCGTACTCGTGGGATTGATCATCACCCGAGAACTCGATTGGCGTAATCTTTGGCAGCTATTCGGCGAGGCGGCGACGATCTCCGGCGTGGTGATGCTGATCATCGCTCTAGCGGGTATCTTTGCCTGGGCAGGTACCATGCTGGGCACCTTCCGGCATATGGCGGAGTGGCTGATTGCGCTGTCCGACAACGGTGCGGTGCTGCTGGCATTGATCATGCTGGCGGTGCTGTTGGCGGGCATGCTGCTGGATGCCATCTCCATCTATCTGATCCTGATGCCGATCCTGGTGCCGGTGATGCAGCACTTCGGCTGGAATCCGGTCTGGTTCGGCATCCTGCTGGCCATGAACATTGCCATCGGCCAGTTTACCCCGCCGGTGGCGGTCAATCTGATGGTGACTACCGAAGTGGCGAAGATTCGTCTCGAGCAGACCCTGGGCTGGGCCTTGGTCTTCGTCATTGCCATGGGCGGGGCGCTATTGCTGGTGGCGTTGTTCCCTGAGATCGCCCTTTGGCTGCCGCGGGTGCTTGGGTACAGCGTCTAGTTAGTGCTTCTCGAGCCAGTATTGATAGGCGGCACGATGCAATTGTGCATGACGATCGGCCAGAGCGGCGAGATCGCGATCGTAGCCACCGCCGATCACCGCCGCGACCGGAATGCCTGCGTCGCGGCAGCGGCGAATCACGTAGTCATCGCGACGCGCCAACCCCCAGTCGCTGAGAGCCAGATGCCCGAGCCGGTCGTCGGCATGCACGTCCACCCCAGCGTCATAAATCACCAGATTCGGTGCGATCTGATCGAGCAATTTAGGTAAGTGGGCATTGAGGGTGGCGAGATAGTCATCGTCACCGGTGCCGCGGGGCAAGGGCACATCGAGATCGCTTTGTTGCTTGCGGGCAGGAAAGTTCTCGGCACCGTGCATCGAAAATGTGAAGACCCGGTCGTCGTCGCGAAAGATCAGCGCGGTGCCATCGCCTTGATGCACGTCCAGATCGACGATGAGAATACGTTTCACCCATCGTTTGGCCAAGGCGTAAGCCGCTGCCACGGCGAGATCATTTAGCAGGCAATAGCCGCTGGCCGCATTCGCCTGAGCGTGATGCGTGCCGCCGGCGGTATTGCAGGCGAGGCCATATTCCAGTGCGGCTTCGACCGTGAGTAGGGTCCCCCCCACCTCAAGGCGCGTTCGCTCCACCAGTTCTTCCGACCAGCGAAAACCGCTGCGTCGCTGGGCAGCGTCGTCGAGCTTCCCGTTCAGAAAAACGCTCAGATAATCGCGGGTATGCACGCGACGCAGATCGTCTTCGATGACTGGGACGGGCGTCAACCAATGAGCCCGATGTCCGGCTGGCTCCATGCCGAGTTGCCCTCTTAGCACACGGAACTTCGCCATGGGAAAGGGGTGGTTTGAGGGTAGGTCGATGGTATAGCCAGGATGATGGATCAGCGGAAATGACATGAGGTTCATTGGGGCGGCGGTACGAAAATTCGGGCGGCTGATTCAACGGGACTATAGCCCGGATATTGCACCGGGCCGGCCAGACGCTCCCAGATTCCAGGCTCGGTGGGGATGATGGCGATCGGGGTTGAGATTGGCTATTTCTTGATCAATTTCCTGGCTTCAGGGCGCAC